>JBNKFP010000011.1:0-26380 GCA_050289365.1 Cellvibrionaceae bacterium
GCGTCAGCAAGTCGACCAAGCGACTATGGGGCTCGGCGGAACCTGGAACAGTGGCTCACCAATTTCCGCAGTGGGCGATTTCCGTTGGCTGAATTATCGCGCGAGCGTTGATGTTTCTTTCGAAAGCTCGATTGCCCAGATCAACAATAACTACGCACAATTGGGAGTCCATCAGCAGGGTGGTGCAAATTCACATTTTTCGACGGGAACTCCCTACCTGCTGAAATTTCTGTTTGATGGTAGCTGGCAATTGCTGGTGGATGCCAAGGCGGTGGCGAGTGGCAATGTTGTCAACGGCTCAGGCCCGCGAATCAGTAATTTTGATACCCGTCCGGCGGCTTGGCACACTCTGGAGCTGGAGGTTATTGATAACAAAGTGACCGGTTTTCTGGATGGCGTTAAGCTGGCGGATTACACAGACAATCATCTCCGATTATCTGGCCGCGTCGATTTGGGCAGTGGCTATTACCCAACCCTATTCGATAACCTGAAAGTGCAAAAAATCAGTGGCCAACCCGCCTATTATTCCGAGTTGCTCGACAACCTTGAAATGCATGACTTAGCGGAAGTGCCTGAGGAAAAACTGATCTACAGTGGCAGTTGGTCCCATGCCAATGGCAAAAGCATGTACAACTATCATCGATCTCTTTCGACCAGCCAAGGCAGTGGAGCGACTTTGCAATATTCCTTTGTTGGCACGGGTTTGGACATTATTGGTCCGAATAGTGGAAATGCCACACTCGAAGTGGTAGTCGATGGATCTGTTAAGACCTCGTCTGCAAGAACGAGTACTTCCAGCGACTTCGCCCAAACTTACAGCCTACGCAATTTATCTCCGGGTAATCACACGATCCAAGTGAGAGTATTGAGCGGAACTTTAGTGGTCGACGCCGTTGGGGTTGTCCCTTAGGTCGATTTCGGTCGGCTTGCCCAACAGTCGCCAAGCGGAAGAACCATGCTTAGCTCATTGCTCTACATACGGACCAGTAAGCGTCTAGGGTTGCTATTAGTAGCCCTAGCGTTGTTGGTGAGCGCTTGTGGTGAAGCGCCCGAACCTGCGCCTCAATCAACTTGCACCGGGCCAGCGCAGAAGGTGCTCACGGATATTCAAAGTGTTGTTGACTGGATCAATGCGATGCCAAAGCCAGTGTCGTTACCCTGCTTCGTTGCCAGTTTACCAAGACCGCTGAAAACCTATCCGGCGGTGAGTACCTTTAGCGCCCAGCCATCACTGGGCGAACGCAGTCCGCGAGTGTTTTTCTTTTTCGACAAACTCGTTCTGACAGTCGCAGTAGACCAGGACGAAGATAAAACGATTCCGGCGGAGCTGGAAACACATTTATTGGAACTGAGTTTTCTCGTAGATGAAGCGACCTACCTGTCTCAGAAAGGGGAGATTAAATTCCCTGTCATGGCGACATTGGCGGATGATTCGCCCTTTCTTGGCATTATGTTCAGCGATAAATTGACGACTTGCAGTCTTTGCCACCCCAACGAGCAGCCCCACAGGACCATCGGTGACGGTACTGTATATGCCTCAACAATGCTGCGTCCTACCGACGCTACAACGTTGAACAACATGAAGCTTGAACGAGCACAATGTGACGAGAATCTAGAGCTCCATCGCTGCTCTATGCTGGCCGCTATTGTCGATCACGGAACGCTGCAGTGGTGGGAATTTCCAATCGCGGTCCCCACGATTTTCGATAACTGATCAAACCGCTTTTTACTCCGTCGAAGGTGGAATCTATTGCGATTAGCGAAGCTAATATTGAGAGTAGAGTGATCGCCTGGAACAGCCGCTGATAAAATAACCATGCAAGCTGTTGCCAATAAAAATAATCAAGGTCCACATCTGTTTGTTTTGTCCATTTCCGAATTGTCGGGGGGTGCTCGAACCTTGGGCCATCCCATTGCCGGCCTCAATCCCTTCATAAATCTTTGGCACTGTCGCCGCAATTGGGTATGCTGCTCCTTCTGATTGGCACTGACGCCCTGTCAAGCTGGCCAATTCTGTTTCACACTTCCAACATGGCAAATTTTCTATGGACGACGTGGCCCACGCGATTGCAATTCCATATCTGATTGAAGTTGTCGCTTTCCTTTTAACAGTAGTGGTGATCGTTCCTCTGTTTAAGCGTTTCAAAATCAGTCCGGTACTCGGCTATTTAGCGATGGGGGCCATCATTGGCCCCTACAGTTTAGCCGTGGTGCCCGACGCGGATGGGGTGCGTCACGTTGCCGAATTGGGCGTCATCTTTTTGCTGTTTGCCATTGGTTTGGAGCTGTCGTTTGAGCGGTTGCGAGCATTTTCTCGGTTGATTTTCGGTTTGGGTACGGCACAAGTGCTAGTCACATCCGCCGCCATCAGTGGCACTGCATATTACTGGGGCAATAGCATTGAATCCGCCATTGTAATTGGCTTGTGTTTGGCCTTGTCGTCGACGGCGATGGTGATGCAGGTACTCAGTGAGCGCGGTGAGATTGCCACTCCAGCGGGGCGAACGGCGTTTGCGGTGCTGTTGTTCCAAGACTTGGCGGTAGTGCCCATCTTGATCCTGGTTTCTATTTTTGGGGGGCAGGGTGAAGGCAGCATTTGGATGAGCGTCGGCAGTGCGCTGATTAAAGCCGTACTGACTGTCTTATGCATTGTTTTGGTCGGCCGTTTCGCGTTGCGGTATATGTTCCGCATGGCCTCCCGAACCCGTAGCGTGGATGTGTTTACCGCGATGATGCTGCTCACCATTTTGGCCACCTCTCTGGCAACCGGCATTGCCGGCCTGTCTATGGCATTAGGCGCATTTTTAGCGGGGCTGCTGTTAGCTGAGACGGAATTTCGTCATCAGGTAGAAAGTGAAATCGAACCCTTCAAAGGCTTGCTGCTCGGCTTATTCTTTATGAGTGTGGGCATGAGCCTGGATTTTGGTATGGCTTTCCAGCGTGGCTACTGGGTGTTTTTGTCAGTCGTCGGGTTGATTGGACTCAAAGTGTTTATCGCTGCTGCTTGCGGTCTGGCTTTTGGCCTGCGTTTACCGGTCGCTCTGCGCAGTGGTCTATTGCTCGGCGAAGCGGGTGAGTTTGCTTTTGTGGTTATTGGCCAAGCCACTGTTACGGAAGGTCTGATCAGTGTTGAAGTCGGGCAATTTATGGTGGTGGTTGCGGGCTTATCTATGGTGCTCACGCCTGCCCTGGCAGTTTTGGCAAAGTGGGTGGAAGATATGATGCGCGGCAAGGACGACAATGACGACATTTCCGAAACGGCTGCTGAACATATGAGCGGCCATGTCATTATCGCGGGTTTTGGTCGCGTTGGCCGTGCTGTTGCGGCGGTATTAAAGGCGGAAGCGGTACCCTATATTGCCCTGGATACCAGCGCAGACGAAGTCAAAATCTTACGCGATCAGCACGAACCGGTGTTTGTGGGCGATGCCGCTAAAAAAGAATTGCTTAAGCATGCGGGTATCGAGCATGCGGCGGCGGTTCTGATCACGATGGACAGTGCCAAAGCGGCCAAGCATGCAGTACACGTGATACATCAGCACTGGCCCAATATTCCCGTTTTAGTGCGTTCGCGGGACGCTCGTCATTCAGACGAACTCGTGTCCCTGGGAGCCACCACCGTCGTGCCCGAAACCCTTGAGGCCAGTTTGCAATTGTCCGGCCACGTCCTGTGTGCGTTGGGTTATCCCCGAGAGGATGCCAATGCCTGTATCGATGTGATTCGCCGTCACAACTACACTGGCGTGAATCCCTCCGCGTAAAGACACCCAGTGATTCTCACTTTCGCGACAAGGTGCGCATTTACACGCGAATAATTTACCCGCGAGCGCGGGACGCTTGAAACTTTTCTGCCGAATCCCTATCTATAGGGCACGCAGAAATTGCCCCAAGTGTATTTTCGCGCCATTCAACCGATCTTGACCGACGCGTAATACCCTCAGGCGCTAGCCGCATAGGTCGATCCTCGTCTGTCAGGCCATGCCTTACTGCTGATTTCTGCACTTTTCTGAACTCTCACAGCTGAATCTTGCATGTGAATGAAAAATAATACCGATAGGAGGAGTTCTTCGTGATTACAGTTGAGCGGTTGAATCGCACTTACGGCAGTCTTTGGGCTGTTAAAGATGTGAGTTTCGCTATTGCGCAAGGTGAAGTGATCGGGTTATTGGGACCCAACGGCGCAGGCAAAACCACCATTATGAAGATGATGTGCGGTTTTTTAGAGCCCAGTTCGGGCAGCATCAAAATTAATGGCAGTGACATAGGCCAGGATACTCAGGCGGCTCAGGCGAATATTGGTTATCTGCCGGAAAATCTACCGGTATATCCGGAGATGACTGTGGTGGGCTATCTCGAATACGCCGCTGGCCTGCGCGGTATCAGCCCAGAGCAAACACCAGTGGAAATCCGCCGTGTGATTGCTGCGACAGAACTCCAAGAAAAAGCTTTTGCCAAAATAGGCGATCTATCGAGAGGTTTAAAACAGCGTGTGGGTGTCGCTCAAGCCCTGCTCGGAAACCCCAAAGTATTGATTCTCGATGAACCCACCAATGGTCTCGACCCCACCCAAACCCAACATATGCGCGACTTGATTCGTGAACTCGCCAAAAAATCTACGGTGATTCTATCGACCCATATCCTTTCGGAAGTGGAAGCTATGTGTGATCGAGTCTTGATGGTGCGCAGTGGTGAGCTGGTATTGGATTCGCTGCTCAAAGATGTGCAACAAGCGGATAGTATTTCTTTGCAATGCAATTTGGATCCTGCGCAAGTGCAGCAGCTGTGCTCTGCTATTGAGGGCGTGGAAAGTTGTGACGCCTTCAGTGCCGATGGCATTACCAAAGCGCAAGTGGCGCTGATTCATGGCAGTGATGGCCGCGTATTGTGCTCCGCGTTGGCTAAGGCGGTACTCAACGCCGATGGTGAACTCTATCAACTGCATCGAGAGCAGCGTGATTTAGAAACACTGTTCCGTGAAATCAACCGAAGTGGAGGCGTAGCTCATGCCGCATAATGCCGTTTCTTCCAATGATGATGCTGTGTTTAAAATTACCGCTAAGGAGTTGGGTCAGTTTTTCCGAGCCCCCATCGCCTGGTTGTTTTTAATTGCCTTTTTAATGATTTCTCTGTTTGTGTTTTTCTGGGTAGAAGCGTTTTTTGCGCGCAACATTGCTGATATTCGTCCGCTGTTTGAATGGATGCCGTTGCTGTTGATCTTTTTATCTTCGGCGCTGACCATGAAAATGTGGAGTGAAGAGCGGCGCAGCGGAACTTTAGAACATGTCTTAACCCAGCCCGTCCCCCTGTGGCAATTTGTTGTTGGTAAATTCCTCGCCTGTTGGGCGCTGTTAGCCATAGCATTGCTGATTACCTTGCCACTGCCTATTACCGTATCCATGTTGGGTGATTTGGATTGGGGGCCGGTATTTTCTGGCTACCTCGCGGCCCTGTTATTGGGCGGCGCTTATTTGAGTATGGGTTTGTTTGTTTCCTCTCGCTGTGATAATCAAATCGTCAGTCTTATCCTCAGTGTTGCACTGGCCGGTGTGTTTTATTTGATTGGCGCCACAGTGTTGACCAAGCTGGCCGGCAACAATACCGGTGAGATTCTGCGCAGTATCGGTACCGGCTCGCGCTTTGAATCCATCACTCGCGGCGTAGTCGATTTTCGCGATTTTTATTATTACGTCAGTTTGATGGCGACCTTCTTGGCGCTCAATATCTATTCCATTGAGCGTGGGCGGTGGGCTCACGACGGTAATCGCAAACATCACAGTGTTTGGCGTTGGAGTATTACCCTGGTTTTGGCCAATGTGTTGTTTGCCAACGTGTGGTTGACGCAAATTCCGACGCTGCGCTGGGACACTACGCGCGGCGATATGTATTCCATTTCCGAAGCCACCGAATCTTATGTTTCTCAGCTACAAGAGCCAATGTTGATTCGCGGCTATTTCAGTCAAAAGACCCATCCCCTGTTGGCGCCTTTGGTTCCGCAAATTCAAGATCTTTTGCGCGAATATGAAATCGTAGGTGATGGTCGTATTAATGTTGAGATTGTGGACCCAACCACCGACCCTGAAATGGAAGATGAAGCCAATAAAGTGTTCGGCATCAAGCCCACACCTTTTCGGGTTAACGATCGTCATCAAGCGGCGGTGGTGAATTCCTATTTTGATATTTTAATTCAGTATGGTGATGAGCATCAGGTGCTGAGCTTCAAGGATCTGATCGAAGTGAAGGTCAATGGTGAAGCCGACATCGATGTGCAGTTGCGCAATCCCGAGTACGACATTACTCGCATGATCAAAAAAGCGCTCTATGCCTATCAGTCTGGTGGCAATGTATTCGATACGTTGAAACAACCCATTACCTTTACTGCTTATATGTCCAATGCCAGTAAATTGCCAAAAGAGTTGGTGGATTTACGCAAAGAAATCGAGAGTCAGTTGGATGAAATCAAAGCCCAAGCCGGGGATAAATTCCAAGTGAAGTTTGTGGATCCAGACGCGAACGGTGGTCAGGAAGGCAAGCGCATTGCCGAAGAATATGGCTTTACTCCTATGGCTCAGGGGCTAACTAATCCCACTTTGTTTTACTTCCACATTACCCTGGGTCAAGGCAATAATCTTTTGCAATTGCCTTTAGGTGATTACACCGCTGAAAATTTTAAAACCAGCTTAGATGCGGGTTTGAAGCGCTTTACTCAGGGCTTTACCAAAACTGTTGCCCTGGTTGCGCCCAAACAAATCGACGAGCAGATGCGCGCCCATTTGCGACAATCGGCCAAGCCCAGATTTGACGGTTTGAAACAAGTCATTCAGGTTGATATGAACGTCATTGATGAGGATCTCAGCGATGGCCGCGTCGATCCTAGTGCGGACGTTTTGGTTTTGGTCGCACCGGAGCTGCACGGCGATAAAGAAGTGTTTGCTGTAGATCAGTTTATGATGCGCGGTGGTACCGTGATCATCGCGACTTCGCCCTATAGTGTTGATATTAAACCTGGCGAAATCAGCTTGAAGTCATACACCAGTGGCATAGGTGATTGGTTGGCGGGTATGGGTATAAAGATAACCAACGAGCTGATTATGGATCGCCAAAGCGGAACTTTCCCAATTCCAACGGTGAGAGAGGTAGGGGGTATGCGTTTCCAAGAAATGCGTATGGTTGATTACCCCTATTTTATTGATGTGCGTGGTGAAGGGCTCAATGCGGATTCCATGATCACGGCCGATATGCCGCAAGTGACGGTGCCCTGGGCCTCGCCGATTGTGTTGGATGATAATAAAACTGCGCCGCTGCAAATCACGCCGCTGATGTACAGTTCCACCCAAGCTTGGCTGTCCAATGACCGGCGTATTATGCCAACAACGGAACAAGTGCAAATGGGGTATCGACCCGGAGCGAACCCTCAGCGCCATCTTTTAGCGGTGATGGCTCAAGGCAAATTCACCTCACAATTCGCCGGTAAAGACTCTCCTCTCTTGGGGGGAGCACCGCCAGCGGAGGATGATGGCGATCAAGCTGCACAGCCCATTAATTCCGTGATCAGTCATTCAGCGGATTCGGCGAAATTGATCGTGTTCTCATCCAACGATATGTTCCGCGATGAAATTATAGGCATGCTGGGTAGCGGTTCCGGTGGTGCTTATTTAAACGGTGTCCAATTGTTGGCTAATACGGTGGACTGGTCCTTAGAAGATCGAGGCTTACTCAGCATTCGCTCACGCGGCCATTTCAATCGTACTTTGGTGCCAATGGAGAATGCGCAACAGGAGTTTTGGGAATACCTCAATTACGGGTTAGCTCTGTTGAGCTTGCTGGTGTTGTGGTTCATCTCACGTTATCTGCAAAAAGTGCGCAGAGTTCGTTATCAACAATGGTTAGCAGCCTAAGGAGGGTCAATGACGATGCAAACTCAAAGTAAAAAGTTACCCCTACTCGGCGCCGCCTTAGGTGTTCAATTGGTCATTGCTCTGGTTCTGTTTTGGCAATCCAGTGACCCAGTGAAAGCCATTAATGAGCCGCTGCTGAGTTTTGACAAAACAACGGTCAATCATGTGAAATTGGAAGGGGACGAAAAAACCCTCGATCTGCACAAGGACGGCGAACGCTGGAAATTGGCTAATGGTTTACCCGTGGTTAAAGACAAGGTCGAAGGCCTGTTGGGCCAGTTGGCCGATTTCAAGAGCCAATGGCCAGTGGCTAATACCGACTCAGCAGCCAAGCGTTTTGAGGTCACTGACGATCAATTTCATCGTAAAATTAGCTTGATGGACGGTGATAAGACTGTTGGCACTGTGCTGTTTGGTACGTCTCCTGGTTTTAATCAAAATCATGTGCGCATTCCTGGCAGTGACGATATTTACGCTCTGCGTTTCAGCATTTTCGAAGCCAATGTTGACCAGGATTCTTGGCTGGATAATGATTTGATGCGTCCTGAGGGTGACCTGCTCAGTGTTAGCTCTGCGGATTATGACTATCAGTATAAAGATGGCAAGTGGTTAGCGGCTGGGGACGTGGATAGCCCGGCAGTTGCAGCGGAGTCCAAAACTGAGGACGACCAGGCTGCCGCTGAACCGAATTCCACGAGCGACACAAAAAAAGAAGCGGAGTTTGATATTGCCGCCTTTTCCAATACTTTATCGGAGCTACGGGTGATGGGTGTTGCCACGGATATTGCACAGTTGGATGCCCCGGAAGTGGAATCCAACGCCGATGATAAATCCTTGGGGTTAATCAAATGGTCCGTGAAAACTGCTAGCGGTGAGCATCAATATCAGTTGTTGAACAAAGGCGATCAATACTATATTCGGCGTGACGATTACGATGCGACGTTTCGCATCAGTAAATATCACTACGACAAGTTATCGACCATTAAAAAACATGGACTGAGCGTCGCGCAAAAATAAGACCTTAGTGTCAGCCTGCAAAGCGCAAACTTACAGCGCTTTGCAGGCGTTCGTTTTTCGTCGCCTAAATCTCGCCGTTGTTTCTGACTTTCACTCCCCTCCTCAAGCCGTGTTTCTGCGCGTTTTCTATTGATGCAGGTTAAGCCATAAAGTGACCGGCCTTTATTTCTGTTTCTCTTATTGCTTCAATAGTTTGCATGTTTTTTATAAAGGCAACGATGGGTGTGGCGTTGAACTTTTATGTTTGTTGGCAATCTGAAAATGCACCTAAACACAGATATGAAATAGTGTTTGCGCCGTGTTTTATATCCACGTGTGTTTTTATGACGGCAATTGAGTTTGCCAATCACGCTATGCAGCCGATAGGGATATTTGAATTTGAAAAATGAATATCCGAACCCAATATTGAGCTGAGATTCAACTTTTGTTAAAGGAGAGTGCAATGAAATTGCCTTCGTATTTAGTGGGTATTGCTTTGGGCTTGGCAGTGGCCGCATCCAGTCATGCAGCTCTGCCCAATGTCGATGTAAGCGGTCAAGCCATGCCGTCATTAGCGCCCATGTTAAAAGGCATTAATCCAGCTGTAGTCAATATTGCGACCTATACCAAACAGGAAGCCAATAACCCCTTATTAAATGATCCTTTTTTTCGTCACTTTTTCCGCATACCCGATCAACAACAGCGACAAGCGCCTACCCGCCGTCAGCAGAGCGCCGGATCTGGCGTGATTATTGATGCTGCAGCGGGTACGGTTATTACCAATAATCACGTGGTCAAAGGTGCTGATGAAATTAAAGTAGTGCTGAACGATGGTCGCAGTTTTAATGCAGAATTGGTTGGCACGGACGAAGAGGTGGATATTGCGGTCTTGAAAATTAAAGCGGATGATCTCACGGATGTGAGCGTTTCCGATTCCGATAAATTGGAAGTGGGCGATTTTGTGGTCGCGATCGGCAATCCATTTGGGCTCGGTCAAACCGTTACCACCGGTATTGTCTCTGCTCTGGGCCGAACCGGCTTAGGCATTGAAGGTTACGAAGATTTTATCCAAACCGACGCTTCCATTAATCCGGGTAACTCTGGCGGTGCTCTGGTGAATTTGCGCGGCGAATTAGTCGGTGTAAATACCGCCATTATCGCTCCAGCGGGTGGCAATGTGGGCATTGGATTCGCGATCCCAATCAATATGGTTAAAGCCAGTGTGGATCAAATTTTAGAACACGGCGAAGTGAAAAGAGGTCAAATCGGGGTTGGTATTCAAGAAGTCACACCCGAGTTGCAAGAAGCCTTTGGTTTGAAAAACGGTCAGCTTGGTGTGTTAGTGACTGGGGTCAGCGAAGATTCCGAAGCGGATAAAGCGGGTATCAAACCCGGCGACGTGATCATCGCCATTGACGGTGAACCTACTTTGTCCGCTGGCGCATTGCGCAATGAAATTGGTGTGCGCAAAATCGGTGATAAAGTGAAAGTCACCTTGATCCGCGATGGTAAACAGAAAACTCTGTCCTGCAAAGTGGGCGAGCCTCTGGGTGGTATTGCCGGCAACGGTGCATTGCATGAATTGTTATCCGGTGCGCGATTTGAAGATTCTGCGGATGGACGTGGCGTGGTGGTGGCCGGGGTTGCCCCCAATTCCCCTGCCGCAGCGAATGGCTTGCGCAATGGTGACGTTATCATCGGTACGAACCGTCAGCGAGTAGACAATGTAAAAGAATTCCGTAAGGCGCTGAAACGCAGTAAAGACTCCATACTGTTGCATATTCAGCGCGGTCTTGGGACCTTCTATTTGGTGATTCGATAACTCCTTTAGGCCGCGTTTAGCGGCCTTTTTTTTGCATTGGTTGGTTTTGGTCTTTTGAGTTTTTGCTATTGCAGATTTGATCGTGGGGCTGGATGGAACCAATTTGGTTCTTATTGTTAATACGCATCTGCGTGTAGCCGCAAGACAAATGTTGTCCCTAATGGACTTAGAGAAGCGTTGAAGTGAGTGTCAATGAGTGTTGGTGGTGTCTTGTTCGTTGGTGGGCAGTACGATCGTAAAACAGCTGCCGTGACCCTCAGTGGAACGCACCTGCAGTTGGTAGCCCGCTTGATTACACAGTGACTTGACGATGAAAAGTCCCAATCCAAAACCTAAATGATCACTGTTATTTTTATGTAAGCGCTCAAATGGTGTCAGAATTTTTTTAACCTGGCTGGGACTCATGCCTTGGCCCGTATCCCAAATTTGTAAAAGAAATTCGCCGTTTTTTCGTTTGCGGCCACTGACCAGAATTTTCCCTGTGTTCGTATATTTACAGGCATTGGTTAAAATATTGTCAAGAATACGATTGATTACCAGCGGTAGACAAACAATTTCACTATCGGGGCAAAAGAGGTGAACCTGAAGACCTTTTTGGTTAAATTTGGCTTGATGGCGTTGCAATGCCGTATCCAGCAAAGGGCGCGGATTAATGTTTTCACGGATGGATTGATAATTTTCTTTACTGCTGTTGAGCGCAGAGTTGAGTAATGCGCGGGCATAGTCCAACGCTTCTTTCGTTTGTTTTACGATGGGATCTTGTTGATCCTGTAAAGAAATCATCAACTGCATTGAAGACAGGGGTTGTTGCAGATCGTGCGCGGTGGCGGCGGTATTGAGCACCGCTTGTTTGCTCATGGAAAGAGCCTTGGCCGACACTTGCTCGCTTTCGGCGAGTGAATTTAAATCATCAATACGTTCTTGTAGCTGACGGTTGTATTGGGTATGGAGTTGATTGGTTTGGTACATGATGGCAATGGCGAAACAAAAAATATCAAACATCAAGCCGGCGCTGGCGATGGGGAAAAACAATTCATTAAAGGGCGTTTCTATACCAAGGCAGCCCGCCATTAATAAGTAGGTTGTGAGGCAGTGTACGGTTGAACCCACCAAGAGAAATTTTGCCGATGGGAATTTTTGTCTAACCGACCAGGCCGCGGCAACGATTGGCCAGGGCAGACCCACTACCATCACCACGCTCAATATATAATCCACGGGGGTAAAAATACCAATCAGAAGAAAGGCAAAAACCGCCAAGCTTAAACCTTTCAGCACTCGATGCAGTTTGATGTTGTATTTTTTGAGTTCCAAGAATTCCGTGGAAAACAAAAAATACCAAATATAGATGCTACCGCCGACGACGGCTGTAAATAGACTGTTATGTTGCCCGTCTTCAGGAATGCTGCCGCCGGTGCGGAATCCACTGACCTGCAACATGGTCAGGATAATCGAAACCACGAAGAGTAAATAGTACAGGTGAGTGCGGTTAGGTTGCGCTAAAAACTGTGCTGCGAAAAATAAAAAGAAGACAAAGGTCGCCCCCATATATATGCCGTTGATATGCAAAAAATATTGGCTGCGAATAATGAGACTGTCATTGGTGTAGGGTCGAATTTCCAGTGGGAAATTGGCAATACTGCGGTACTCAATCAGCAGATTGCCGGTTTCCCCGGGTTTGAGTTCGATGGGGAATGCAAGCAGTGGATATTGGTGTGCACGGCGACTGGGTATATGCAGGTCATAATGGTTATGATCTAGGCGATGGGGGTGGGTTTCACTTTGCCAATAGCCGCGCAGTAAGGGCGGCGTTGATATGCCAGTGGTCATATACCACTGTACTGGCGTTGCCTCTGGGTTATGTAATCGCAGCCAATACCAGTGGGTGTGTACCGATTTATAGATGGATATTTCACTAATGGGGGTAAATTGTTCGGCGCGAGTGAATAGCTCATTAGGGGTAAACTTCCCATCTTCATCCGCAAAATAATGGATAAAGCGATCAATATGTTTTGAGCTAATGGCGGGTGTCAGTGTGAGAGCGGGAATGGCATCACTGGCCTGGGCGTCATAACTTAGGCTGGTTGTCGTCAATACCAAAAACAACCAAATTCTCATGCAAAATACAAAGGCAACGCAATGCTTACCTGCGACTTGTGAAGCGGGCGACTTCATGTAATGCTGTTGGGGCCTAGTTTCAGTCAAATGGAAAGATCACCTTATGAATATTTTGATTGCGGATGATCACGATATTTTTCGCCAGTCTCTGGCGTTATTATTAGAAAGCCGCTCTGCGCATCGAATTATCGGTCATGTGGCTTCGTTTACCGAACTGCTGCAGGTAGCAAAGAGTTCATCCCCAGATTGTATTCTATTGGACTACCATATGCCAGGAGGCGAGCCCTTGCGCAGCGCTCAAGAGTTGCGCACCCTGTGTCCTGGCGTAAAAATCATTATGTTGACTGGCGCGCAGTCCGGCGCCTTGCTCAAACAGTTGGTGCAGCCTATGTTTGATGGTGTTTTGCATAAACGAGAAGACGCCAATATCCTGCTGGAGGGCATTGAGCAGGTGGCTCAGGGGCACGTATTCATCTCGCCGGAAGCGCGAACCATGATCGAGGATGCGCAGGTGGATCTCACCTCAAGGGAGATGCAGATTCTGACGCAATTCATGCAAGGACTATCGCCGACCAGTGTCGCCCAAGCTCTGTGCATCTCCGTGCGCACGGTGGAAAAGCACAAGGAAAATCTGATGAAAAAGCTCAACGTCAGCAACACCGTGCAAATGATCGAAATGGGCCATCGCTTAACTTTGGATCAGTAGTTAAGGCTGATCTGCCGCTGCCGGTTTTTCGCGTTTTAATACAATTTCCAACGGAGTTTTGGAATCAATATGCAGGTCCCTTTGCGGGAATGAGATTTCGATGCCGTTGTCGGTGTAAGCCCGCATGATGTCTTTATTGAGTTCCGTGGTCACATCCAGGCGATCGTCGATGGAAGCGATTCTGCAGCGCAAGCATAGATTTAGGGCGTTGTCGCCAAAGTTCTCAAAGGTGACGATGGGTTGCGGATCATCTAGAACTTTCGGGTTGCGCTTGGCGATTTCGTCCAGCAGTTTTAGCGCTTTTTCAAAATCACTGCCATAGGCAATGCCAACCGTAATGATGACCCGGACTTGGCGGTCTGTTAGCGTCCAGTTGAGCAGCGGATTGGTAATAAAGTCTTTGTTGGGTACCAGCAGTTCTTTGTTGTCGAAATCCACAATGGTGGTCGCACGGATTTGAATGCGGCGCACTGTGCCGGTTTGACCACCGATGGTAACCAAATCGCCCACGCGAATTGGCCGCTCAAATAGAATGATCAAGCCACTGATAAAATTCGCTACAATTTCTTGCAGACCAAATCCGATGCCGACGCTGAGAGCCGCTATTGCCCATTGAATCTTATCCCACGAAAACCCCAAGCGGGTGGTTGTAAAAATCAAAGCCGCGCCAAAAAAGAGGTACGACATTAAAGTTTTAATGGTGTATTTCATACCGCTGTCAATATCCAGTCGACTGAGTATGATCATTTCAATAAAAGGTGGCAAACGACGTGCTGTTGTGATTAATCCTGCGACGCCAATGAACACCCAGATTAAGACTTTCAGGGTTACCGCCTGGTAGACCTTGGTCTCTCCCTGCTGACGTTCAAAAGACCATAGATTGACGTTGTCGAGAATTTCTATCGCGGGCAACAGTGGTGACCAAATTACGTAACAGAAACTGAGCGTCACTAACCATGCGGAGAGTTGAATAAGTTTGCGACTTTCTTGTCCCAGCTCCTGCATGTTTTTGGACTGCTCGTTGACCTGTTCCAGGTTGATTTCAAGCTCTCTCTCTGAGGTGTCCGAATTCTGCTTGCGAAGCAATTCCGTCTGTTCTTGATGGAGCTTTAAAGTTTCTTTGAATTGCAGTTGTTGCAGCCAAATCGTGGCGATTTGCTGAGCCGTGAGGGTGAAGCCAAATAAAAATAGGGTTTCAAATATGGCCGCACAGACTTTTTGTGATGCGTAATGGTAACCAAAGATGAAACAAACAATCCAAAATAAAATAACCAGGCTCACACCATAGCATGTGATTCTTTGGGTATTATTAGGCCCCTCTTGCAAACGGTGCAGGCGAATACTGGTCAATAGGCTATAGGGTTGATTTAAAAATCGAAATGCGCTGTAAAAAAAGATAAGCATGGTCGTAAGCAACATTACCGATCCCGTCAGACCGCCGCCTTGCTTTTGTAGAATATTGATTGGGATGAGCGCCGCTAACAATATAGGGCTGGCAATCCAATAGAGCAGACGCACACTCTTTCGGCTGGCAATAACGATTTCTTTGGGCCAGTGCAAATAACTCAGCAGCAGGCCGTTGGGCTTTGCGAGTTGATACCAAAATCCGGTTATCAATACATACAGCCAAAGATCATTTAAAAATATTTCCGTACTGTCGGGAAAATAGAGCTGTTTGGCGGTGTTGGTGAGCAAATGCACGAGTAGCGAATTGGGCAGGGTTCTGCTTAAGGCTAATAAAAGATAGCGAATGACATTGAACGGTGAAACTTGGCGGTGAGTTATAGCAAAGCCGGGAAGGTTGAGCAGCGGGCGGCTCGTCACCATGGATATAAATGCAAGCACGATAAAGAGACTCTCGATCAAGAGCCGCTTGCTGAGAAGGCGGTCGCCAACATTTTCTCCGCTGGGGTGTTGTACAAAATGAATAATGCTCTGCCATTCATCTATTAGCGTCATCACCCCAAATTGAGTGATTGGCAGAGGTGATCTCACCCACATTAAATGTTGTGCCAAGAATTCAGAGTAGTCTTCAACGATTTGCACCATCGCTGTTAATTCTTGATCGAGCTCAGTCAATAAATGGATATAGGTGTCACTGGTTTCGTCGAGTTTTTTTAAAATATCCAAGCGTTGTTGAGTGAGAGTGTGAGCAGAATCCACGTCAGTGGGTGTGGGTTGATGGTCGAGTGCCACGAGCAAGTCTTGCTCCAGCTCGTCAGAATCAAATCGCCAACCCAAACTGCTTTGCCTTTCGAGACGTTGAAGGGTAATGGTGGATAGCTCGTCATAAACCGATTGTCGTTCTTTGCGATAACGGCTGACACTGGGTAATAAGTTGCGTTGACTGACCAGCAGCTCGCCCAATTTTTGGGAGAGCCCCGCCAAATCGATTTTCATTTGGGTCGAGGCGAATTCACGCTGCAAAATATTGGTTTGATTTTTAACTTCGTCGCGGCGCAAATAATACGCAGAAATTTTAGTGGTAATGCGAGCCAGTTCGCGGCTCAGCTGCTCGTTTTGTTTGGCAAATGCATTCATGCCGGGACTTAAATTGGCGGTTTGAGATGCCGCTCTTTCCGCTTTGCTGAGCGTCGCCTGGGCTTGACTGTTGCGTTTGTTTAATAGGGTGTTTTGCAAGGCTTCAACTTTGAGCTTGAGCTGGTTTTGCTGTTCTTGGGCTAACTCCAGTGATGCCTCGTTCAACTGCGCTCTCACCGGCGCGCTGTTGGTTTCCGCATCGAGGGTGTTCAGTTCCGCTTGCAGGCGAGCGAGCTGGGTTTGCTGGCGCCACAGTTTGGCCTGCTGAAAGTGAGTGGATGCATCCTGTTTTAAGCGTTCCAGTTCGGTTTGATTTTGGGTTTGTTGTGTGCGAATGGCCGCGATACGACTGCGGATGACGGCCAGACGATTGCTGCGCTCATTGTTTTCATTTTCCAGCGATTGAATTTGCTGATTGATCGAACTGAGTTGAGATTCTTGGCTACCCAGTTCTAACTGCGCTTCATCAATACTTAGGTTTTGATATTGGTCGCCAAACGATTTTTTTTCCTTGCTCAATTTTTGGATTTTATTTTGCAATTCGCTCAGCTGCTTGGGTGCCAAGGTTTGCAGATTCAAATATTCTGCGGTTTTGCTTTTAAAGTTCTCTTGTTGCTTTAGGTTGTCTAGACTTTGCTGGAGTAGATTGCGCAAAATTTCTTGTTGGTCGTCCTCTAGCCCCGCATTTTTAATGTCTTCAAGTTGACTTTGCAGGCTGGTCTTATCCGGCATTGCTGTAGCGATAGGGCTGGACGAAGCCGCCCAAGCCGCAGATACAAATAGACTCAATAACAGCGCAAGTGCATACGAATACAACATTGGTGACCTTAAGGTATTAGGTTTGGGAAGGGATGTCCTGGGCTGGCTCAACGCAATATCTTTGAATCAGTCGTTCGACTAATTTGACTCCAGGAAGGATTTGATCGTGGTCAATATATTCATTGGGTTGATGGGCTTGGTCAATATTGCCCGGTCCCATGACAATGGTTTCCATTCCCAAAGCTTGAAAAAAAGGTGCTTCTGTTGCGAATGCTACGCTCTGTGCTTCAAACCCAGAGGCGGCTTCGGCGAACTGTACTAAATCCGAGGTTTTGGATTGCGCATAAGGGGCTATGCCTGGAAACAGAGATTGGAACACGATATCCGTGCCGGTGCTTGTGGCTATGGGTTTAAGTCGCCGCTGCAGCCGCTGCCGCATATCATCCAGCTCCATCCCCGGTAGCAAGCGTAAATCAAAATGCAGTTCGCAGGCGCCGCAAATCCGGTTGGGGCTGTCGCCACCGTGAATGCAGCCCAAGTTTAACGTGGGTGAGGGCACCGCAAAGCCAGGATTGTGATATTGCTGTTGCAGCTCACCACGCAGTGCCAGTAAATTTTGCAACACTTGGCTCATGGTTTCCATGGCATTGTTACCCAGCGCGGGATTGGACGAATGGCCTGATTGCCCAACAATGCGCACACTTTCAAACATAATGCCTTTGTGCATATGAATGGGACGCAAACTGGTGGGTTCACCAATCACCGCGCAGCGCGCTTTGGGGTGACCCAACTCCGCAATCGCGCGCGCGCCGCACATAGACGACTCTTCGTCAGCGGTGGCGAGAACAAAGAGCGGCTGATTGAAATTGGTTTGCTGAAAGCGTTCAATCGCGGCCAGAACCACTGGGAAAAAGCCCTTCATATCGGTCGCTCCCAAACCGTAAAAGCGATTATCACGGTTGCTCAGGCTCAGCGGATCCTGTTGCCACAGTTCGGGGTTGCAGGGCACAGTATCGGAATGTCCCGCGAGGACTAAACCACCGGGTCCGCTGCCTTTTACGGCAATCAAATTGGCCTTGCCCGGCCAGCCAGCAATGGCTTGAATATCACACTGAAAGCCCAGATCCGTGAGCCACGTTGCCAGTAATTCCAGCACGCCCAAGTTGCTCTGATCCCACTCCACTTGACTGCAGCTAATGGACGGCGACGCTACCAGTTGCGCTAACCGCTGCTCGAATTGTTTGAAATCCATAGAGTGTCTCGTGTGGTATTGGGTGGATATGAGGTATTAGAATTGTCTTTGAACGCCGGGTGGTGATCGGGGCAACATAATACACTACCTCCCGCAACCAAAGGCAGTGGGCACGTTTTATTGGTCGACGCTTTTCTTGCTGTGGGAATGGGCCGAGGTTTTTTAGCCGATATGAATGGAGAGCCTGTCTAAGCCCATGATTTTATGTACAAACAAAAACGAAATGGCACAGGTTAAATTCATTAAATCGACATCAGCAAAAATTCTACCTCTTGCTTGGCTAGTGGCCTGAGGGTAGAACGTCTAAACTGCAATACACACGCTTTATTTGAGAATGCCATTATGTATGAACGCCAGTTGGATCTGCGCGGGTTGTTGACTGACTTACAACAGGCCGGTCGCATAAACCAAGGTGACGTGAATAAAATCCTCGGCAGCACCCGCAGCCGGGAGGAAACTCAGCTGCATCCGGTCAGCTATCTCGCCAGTCAACAATTGCACGATCTCACCCGAGCGGGCAAAACTCTAGATGAAATGGCCATAGTCTCCTGGCTATCTGAGGTCACCAATTTACCTTTGTATCACATTGACCCTATGAAAATGCAGGTGGCGGATCTGGCCGATGTGATGTCCTTTGCTTTTGCCAAGCGGCACGACTTACTGTGCGTGAAAATCACGGCAGATGAGCTGACAGTAGCGGTAGGGCAGCCTTATGTTCGCGGCTGGGAAGAACAGTTGCATCAGGTTGCCCGACGCAAAATCGTGCGGGTACTTGCGCTGCCCTCGGAAATTGAGCGCTATCGAATAGAGTTTTACTCATTGGCTCGTTCCATCTCTGGTGCCTCAGGCGGTGCAGCCCGGTCTACTGGTGTGGCCAATTTTGAACAGTTGTTGGAATTGGGTAATATCAAAGACCCGGAGGCTAACGATCAGCACATCGTCAACATCGTCGACTGGCTGTTGCAGTACGCCTTTGATCAGCGAGCCAGCGATATTCACTTGGAGCCGCGTCGCGATATTGCTCGCATGCGCTTTCGCATCGACGGCGTATTACACCCGATCTACGAATTTCCCGCCAACATTGCCACGGCGATTATCAGCCGTATTAAAATCCTCGGACGGATGAATGTGGCGGAAAAACGCAAACCTCAAGATGGCCGTTTAAAGACCAAAAATCCCGATGGCGCAGAAGCGGAATTGCGGTTGTCGACCCTCCCAACCGCGTTTGGCGAAAAACTGGTTATGCGGGTGTTTGACCCCGAAGTCCTGTTGCGCAGTTTTGACGATTTAGGCCTACTGGGTGAGGATTTCAAGCGCTGGCAAAAGATGACCCATTCGCCCCACGGAATCGTTTTGGTGACTGGACCAACAGGTTCCGGTAAAACCACGACGCTCTATTCGTCACTCAAATCCCTGTCCACCGACGAGGTCAACGTGAGCACAGTGGAAGATCCTATTGAAATGGTGGAAGAAGCTTTCAATCAGACCCAGGTGCAACACAATATTGGGTTGGATTTTGCCGCTGGTATACGCACGCTGATGCGGCAGGACCCCGACATCATTATGGTGGGCGAAATTCGTGACCTGGAAACCGCACAAATGGCCGTTCAAGCCGCCTTGACCGGTCACTTGGTGTTGTCGACTTTGCACACCAACGATGCACCCACCTCCGTTTCTCGATTACTGGATCTTGGCATTCCAGCCTATCTATTGAAGGCCACTGTAGTCGGGGTTATGGCTCAGCGTTTGGTGCGTACACTGTGCCAACATTGTCGCGCTGTAACCGAAGTGGACCCGAAAGATTGGGAGTCTCTGGTGCGCCCCTGGAAGGTGTCGATACCGGAAAAAATCTATACCGCCAGCGGTTGCCTTGAATGCCGCAATACGGGTTACATGGGGCGACAGGGTATCTATGAAATCATGCCCTTAAGTGAAACCTTGCAGCGGGTAATACAAGACGATTGCGATCTGAACGGGCTGCGCCAGCAAGCGATGCGTGAAGGTATGCGCACCTTACGCCTGTCTGGAGCGCAAAAAGTGGCTGCCGGTTTAACGACCGTGGAAGAGGTGATGCGGGTCGCGCCACCAATCGAACGTTATCAGTAACATCAAATCCGGTAGAATGGGTCGCTGCGGTCGACCGAGATACGAGTCTTTATGCGAAATACTGTAGCAATGTTGTTGGCACTGACGGTGCTGATTGCTTACCACTGTAGCTGGGCGGACGACGATTTGTCGGAGACCCTGAGTGAAGAGCTGGGTGTCAGCCAGCCTGAAAACCGGGACGCAGAAGCCGCAGCCGACTCCGAACAGCCGGCTACGGAGGCGCCCGCAAGCACCGTCCCTCAGGCCGAAAATGTGGATTTGAAAAAGGTCATCTCAGAACCTCTACACGAAGTTTTACCCATTGCTGATGACGACACCCTGGTAGAGCAATCGCCGGATGAACCAATCCCAGAACCTTCTATAGCGACCGCACCAGACGACGGCATTGTGCCCATTGTCCCTCTATTTTTGCTTGGCAGCGAAGTGCTGCCGGGTACCGCGACCCGCTTAGCATGGTCGGCTAAAGACTCCCTCGCAGGCATTTCCGTGCCCACTCCCGTGCTCGTGGTCCACGGTGCCCAGGCCGGCCCCATGGTGTGCTTGACCGCTGCCGTGCATGGTGATGAACTCAACGGGATTGAGGTGGTACGCCAAGTCTTATACGATCTGGATCCGCAGGCGCTATCGGGAACCGTGATCGGCGTTCCCATTGTCAATCTGCAAGGGTTTAGGCGAGCGTCCCGCTATCTGCCCGATCGCAGAGATTTGAACCGCTATTTCCCCGGACGGGCGGGGGGCAGTTCTGCCGCTCGGATTGCGCATTCGTTTTTTACCCAAGTCATTCGCCATTGTGATTACTTGGTGGATTTGCACACGGGTTCTTTTCGTCGAACCAATTTGCCGCAACTGCGCGCGGATCTGAATCAGCCCAAAGTGGCCGCAATGACCAAGCAAATGGGCCCCATTGTGGTTCTGCAAAGTAAGGGCGCGCGCGGTTCTCTGCGCCGAGCAGCAACTGAGGCCGGCGTTTTGGCGGTCACCGTGGAGGCAGGAGAGCCTCTGCATGTGGATCTGGAGGCCGTCAATATGGGGGTGCGCAGCGTGCAGACTCTGTTGCATAAGCTGGATGTCTACCATCAGAAGCGCCTGTGGACCCGCAAAACCGAGCCGGTGTATTACAAATCTCGATGGGTTCGCTCAGCCAGTGGCGGTATTCTACTGAGTGATACTCGCTTGGGTTCCAGGGTAAATGCCGGTCAAATTTTAGGCGTCGTCACCGATCCCATTACCAATGTCGCTACCCCAATTCATTCCCCTATGGACGGACAGGTCATTGGTATGGCACTCAATCAGGTGATGCTGCCCGGCTTTGCAGCCTACCATATAGGATTTCGTGCCACGGTGGAGGAGGCCGCCAGTCAGGATGTGGGGCCAGATGACAGTGCCGGAGACGACCCCGAACTGGATGAGAGTGAGGATCTCCAGCAAAGCGAATCTCAGCCGGAATAAACCGTCCCTCTGCCTACCGCAAATGACGTTCCTTGCGCCAATAGCTTGCGAAAACCGAGAGAATGATCCGTTTTGTGGTCCGAGCTTCTGACAGTTGCGGCGGGCTTTGCTATTATCGCGCCCCGCATCGCACCAAGAACCCACAATGATTAAGGCAGCTCATCCATGTCCAAGCCGCAAATCTTGCGCATAGCCACTCGCAAAAGCCTGTTGGCACTCTGGCAAGCCGAATACGTTAAAGCCGAATTGGAAAAACACCACCCTCAATTGCAAGTGGAACTCGTGCCACTCACCAGTCGTGGTGATGTGCTGTTGGATGTTCCTCTGGCCAAAGTGGGGGGCAAGGGCTTATTCGTCAAAGAACTGGAGCATGCCCTGCTCAATGATGAGGCGGATATTGCCGTACACTCTATGAAGGATGTGCCCATGGAATTTCCTGAGGGCCTCGGTTTAACGGTGATTTGTGAGCGAGAGGATCCCCGTGACGCGTGGGTTTCAGAGCGCTATGAGAGTCTTGAGGCGCTGCCTTCTGGGGCTGTCGTGGGCACTTCAAGTCTGCGTCGCCAGAGTCAAGTGTTGGCCAAGCGCCCAGATCTTCAAGTTAAGTTTTTACGCGGCAATGTGCAAACCCGTCTGGGCAAATTAGATGCGGGCGAATACGACGGGATCATTCTAGCGGCCGCTGGCTTGCTGCGTTTGGAATTGTCGGAGCGCATACGCGCATTTATCGAGCCTGAAGTGAGTTTGCCGGCAGGTGGTCAAGGCGCTGTAGGCATAGAGTGCCGTTTAGCGGATACCGATTTCATCGAGCTGCTGCAGCCGTTACATCATCCGCTAACAGCCGAAACGGTTATGGCCGAAAGGGCG
Organism: Cellvibrionaceae bacterium; assembly: GCA_050289365.1. Classification (GTDB taxonomy): domain Bacteria; phylum Pseudomonadota; class Gammaproteobacteria; order Pseudomonadales; family Cellvibrionaceae; genus JBNKFP01. The sequence goes on from JBNKFP010000011.1 coordinate 22,509, forward strand.
ATGAATCGTCGTTTGGAAGGCGGTTGCCAAGTGCCCATTGCCAGCTATGCCATACATCAAGATGGCGAGTTGTGGCTGCGCGGTTTGGTGGCTGAGCCGGACGGCAGTTTGGTGCTTGCCGACGAAGTACGCGGTGCGCCCAGTCAGGCCGAGGCGTTGGGTGTGACTCTGGCCGAAAAATTATTGGCCGCGGGTGCCCAAAAAATTCTACAAGCGGTTTATGGCCAACAGCATGACTGAGCCTTGCGGCGGGCACCGGGTTTGGGCTACGCGACCCGAGCAGCAAAATCGTGATTGGGCCGCCAGTCTGCGCCAACATTTTGATGTGGTAGAACTGCCTCTGCTGAGTATTGAGCCGGTCTCTGAAGTTGAAGCCGTGCAAGCGGTTAAAAATTTGATTTTGGATTTCGACCAATTTCAAAAAGTGATCTTCGTCAGTCAAAATGCGGTTCAAGAAACCTTTGAATGGCTTGACGACTACTGGCCACAGCGTCCTGACGGTGTGGAATATTTCGCCATTGGCGAAAAGACCGCCAAGGCGGTGCGCGCTCACCAGGTTGATGCGGTATCCGGCAATACCGTTATGAACAGCGAGGAGCTGCTGAGTCTATCGCAACTGCAGGAGGTCTGGGGACAGCGTATTTTGATTTGTCGGGGCCACGGGGGGCTGCCCAAAATTGGTGAAGTGCTTCATGAGCGAGGCGCAGTGGTACGCTACTGTGAGCTCTATTTGCGGCGCTTGCCTGCGGAGGCTCCGGGGGGGATCCAACAGGCTATCGCGAATCATGATCAGTTCAGCAAGGACATAGTGCCGCTTTTTAGTGGCGAAACCTTGGAAAACCTGAATTTGTTACTGGGCAATCACCACGAGTTCAGTAAATCTGCAATCAGCCTAGTGGTGCCTGGCAAACGCGTGAATCAACTGGCCTTGTCTCTGGGTTACCCAAATGTCTATATGGCCGCCAATGCTTCTGCGGAGGAAATGTTGCGCGTTGTCCATACCGTTGCTCAAGCGTAAGCCTACTCATTACCGTTGCAATTGTGCTCCAAGTCGCAGTGTGATCTATTACTACCTCATTGTCCCCTGAGTTCACGCCCTCTTTACAAATCCTCACATTTTTTCCCCACTAACCGTTTTAGAATCGTCGTGTCAACAATAAACAAAAAATCAGGGGAGAATAGACCATGAAAGCTGGCGTGTTCAAATCCGTTTTAATATCTGGGATAGTTGCTTTTCTCAGCGCTTGTGGCACAGATGAGCCGGGCCTTATGGGCAAAGACACTTTATGTCGCGACATCAGTGACAGTATTTATTACACCAAAACTTTGGAAGTAGGTGGTCTGACCCTTGACGGTGCGTCGCAGATGCATTGGTCTGTGACGTTTGATGGCACCGATATGACCTTCCGTCAAACCGATACCGTCGAAGTTGTGCCTTACGCCTGTGCCGATGGTGTAATCACCAGTGCCGCGGTTGAGTCCGTAGACTTCAGTAAAGAACTGCAAGATGTGACTATCGTGCGCAATGGCAGTTCGGTGACTTATGCTTTAGGCCAATCTGAACCTAATTTCTCTTCCTGCGCTGAAGTCGCTGAGCGACATTACGTGTTGCCAAGCGGCGGTGTCAACAAGCTCATTGCGCCTGCATCGTCATTCACCTCAGTGAAGTTTGGAATGGGCCAAGAAGTCACCCTGACGGCAACTGGTGGACAGGTAACCAAGGGCATATTTGAATGTACTGGCGATGCGATGCATATTCACCGTTACGTCGAAGACATCAATCCAATCATCGTTACTGTGGAGCGCCACGGTGCCTCTATTGAACTCAATGACAGCGGTAATACAACACTCCTGGTCGAAAAAGACGGTGCCGTTAGCTGTACGGCAGAATACAAACCCGTGTGTTCTGTGGCGTCGGCTAATATTCAGTGCTTAGTCGCGCCCTGTCCAGTTGGATTCTATGAAACTGCATCTAATCGCTGTGTATCAGATGCCAAGGGCTTATTGTTTCAACAAGAGGGAGAATGTGGCGAGTTGGAAGGCCAGCCGTTCTACGATTTGGTGGCTTGTACCAAAGAATACCGGCCAGTTTGCGGCGCTGTTGTTAACCCCAAACCCTGTGGCGATGTACCTTGCCCAAAACGGGTCTACAAGACCTTTGGCAACTTGTGTGAAGCCAATGCCGCCAAAGCGGTTGTCACTGGCGATGATGAATGCGGTAAATCGGAAGGACAAGTGGTGGAAGGAACTCTGCCCGGCGCCTGCACTGCTCAGTACGATCCAGTCTGTGGCAAGGTTGATAAAAACATTGTCTGCATTACCGCTCCCTGTCCTGCTCACCAGTACGAAACCTTTGGTAATCAGTGTGCGGCAGACCTAGCCCAAGCCAGCACCGTCTTTACGGGTGAATGTGGCTCTCTGGATGGGATTCTGGTGGAGGGGCAACCCCCCATCCAAATGGTGGATACCTTGCCTAAAGTGACCAAATCGATCAAGGTGATTGAAGCAAAAATTGACGGTGATATCCTCAGTGTAACGGTCGGTTACTCTGGCTGCGATCAACAACACATGCAACTTATGGCAAGTTCACTGTTTTTGGAATCCAACCCAGTACAAACGGAAGTTGCCCTAGTGCCGGTGGTCGGCGACGACTCATGCGATGCCTATTTTACAACGCAATTTCAGTTTGATTTGTTGCCGCTCAAAGCCACATGGCAAAAGGCGTATCAGCAATCCAGCGGCACCATCATTCTGCGCAACGGATTCGGAACCTATCGTTTTTAAACCCCTCTTTCCTCGGATTGGAAAGTCTCAGCGCCCACCGAGTGTGGGCGCTTTTTTTTAGAGTTCGAATCTCAAATCGTAAAAATGCTGTTTGCCTTCCATGCGAATGTTCATTTCCCCTCTGATTCCCTCCAACTCGCCAGCGCCACTGCCCGCGATAATTACCACTCGCAAGTCACTGCTCTCCGGAGTCTTGGTGCCAAAATGTTGAATGATAAAACTGCCTTTAAGGCCGTTGAGGGTGCCCTTGATCTGTTCAATGGCGACATAGCCCGCATGAGCTGAATCGGCGCAGTGTATGCTCAGCATTTCTCCCAGTCCGACCGCTTCCAGTCCGCCAAAATACGCTTTACGAAACGATAGACGTCCGGTTTTGGCATCATCGAGTCCTTTGAATGAAGGGGTTTGCGGTTCCATTTGAATTTTAAATTCACCGGATAGGGTGTTCATACGCGTTTGCTCAGGGAAAAGATAAATGAGAAGTGAGAAGCAGACCTGGAAGTGCGTCAGCGCCCTGGAATCTCGCACGAATAGTCTGCTAGGTCAACGTCGAATGGCAGAAATTTACAAATTCAGGAGAATTCGGACGGAACGTTTTAGGGCGTCACTGTCGATGGGTTTGGGAATCACTGCATCGGCGCCTGCGGCTCGCGCTTTGGCAATGATACTGGGCATGCCATCGGTAATCACCAAAATTTTTGCTCGATGAGATTGTGTGGCGACAATATTTTCAATAAATTCAATGCCGCTCATGCCGTCCAGGCCCAAATCCAGAGTCAGTAACTGTGGCTTTTGTTGGATATAGCGGACAGTCGCATCAAAGCCATTGCTGACTTTGATGACCTTGAGCGATAGGCTCGAAAGAATCAGCGCGATGGCGTCAGCTGTGCCGCGGTGTTCATCGACCACTAAAACCTGGGGTAACTTGGGCTCTTGCTGCTGGTAGCGCATGAGTTCCTGGGGTATGGCGAGATGATTCTGTAGCATAAATTCCAGCAGATCAATGATGCTGATTTGGCGATCGCCAGGTGTATTGCGGTTGCGCAGGCGACCGGAGTCCAGCCATTGGTCAACGGTGCGCACGTTTA
>JBNKFP010000012.1:0-26197 GCA_050289365.1 Cellvibrionaceae bacterium
TTATCAAAAATTTGATACAAACTGACCTTACCGACATCGTCCAAGCCTTTGCGCAACTCGCTATATAGCTCGTCAATTGGCAAAGTAACCAAAATAGTCCCCACCACCGTTATACGATCTTTTTCGACTACCGGAACAACGAGGTTAATTTTCCAGTCGCTGCCCGCAATACTGATAGCCTCAGGCATGACCTGTTCTTGACGCTCAGCCTGATGAATGATTTCAACCTCGGCAAATCTTAGTGGTGGATTTCCATTTAAATCCACTTTTGCCATACCTTTTGCAAAAATCCGAATGGCGCTGGCTTTTGGAAAACTGTTTTTTAATGCATTTTGAATTTCCAAAATACCGGCGGGATCTTTGTATCGCAGGGCGCTAATCAGACTCGAACTGTGCTCAAAAAATTCCAGTTTTTTATAGGAGCCGTAGATGTAGTTACTGACGTTGCTGGCCGCCACTCGCGCGTTATGCTCGGCAAATTTTTCCAGTTGGGACTGTCGTTCAAGCACCACATATTTTTGCCAAGCGAAAAAACCAACAAAAACATTTACAAGCAAGCAGAAAAACACACAAATTAGGATTGCACTACTTACCGGAGATCGGGTAAACGCCACCTTAAGACGATCCCCAAAGTTTCCCCCTGCCTTGATTATTTTCTTTTTATTATCTTTCTTTGTTGAGAGTGAGCTCACTCGAATCTCCTCACGGTTAATTTTGAATTGCTTTCAATTTTGCAAATTCAACGGCAATCAACTGCATTAGTTCTCGCGCCAGTGTCATTTTATTCTGCTGTTTGATATCGACTACTGACTGCGCCATCACAACCGAAACCGCGTTTTCATCACTGTTAAAACCGATTCCCGGCTGAGCAACGTTATTCGCAATGATCATAGCAACGCCCTTACGTTCGAGTTTACTCTTCGCGTTCGCTATGACATCTTGCGTTTCAGCAGCGAAACCAATACACATAGGCGCTTTGGGTAAGCGTGCAACAGTGGCCAAAATATCAGGATTAGGCACCAGCCTAAGAACCCATTCTGTTTGGCCGGGTTCTTTTTTCAGCTTTTGCCGAGCAATGTCATCCGCGCGAAAATCCGCTACTGCCGCAGCAGCAATAAATACATCCGTTGTGTTAGCGAGGTCCAGACATTGCTGCAACATTTCATCTGCACTCTCTACCGAGTGCAACGACACCTGATCAAAGGGAGTCAATTGCGTTGGCCCAGCGACCAAATCGACTTGAGCGCCAGCCTCACGAGCGGCTCGGGCTAAAGCAAAACCCATTTTGCCACTGCTGTGATTACTGATATACCTCACCGGGTCCAAAGATTCCCTGGTTGGCCCAGCGGTAATCAGGACTCGAACCCCCTGGAGAGCAGGTCTATCGATTACATCATGCTGCTCGGACAAAAAATGATCACACACATTCTCATGCAGCACATTTGGCTGTAATAATCGGCCCGGCCCCACATCGCCACAAGCTTGCTCGCCCTCTTCTGGCCCCCATACCTGAATCGACCGGTCACGCAGAACGGCCACGTTATGTTGAGTCGCGGCGTTACGCCACATTGCTTGGTTCATTGCCGGAGCAACCGCAATCGGGGCAGAGGTCGCCAAACACAAGGTAGAGAGCAGATCATCGGCTAATCCATGGGCCAACTTCGCGATAAAATCCGCCGTTGCTGGGGCGATCAATAACAGGTCTGCCCAGCGGGCCAGCTCGATATGCCCCATACCCGCTTCTGCGGTAGAATCCAGTAACTCACAGTGCACAGGGTTTCCCGTTAAGGCCTGAAATGTTAAGGGCGCAACAAATTGCTGGGCGGCACGAGTCATTACCACATTTACAACAAAACCGCTTTGACGCAGCAGGCGCACCAACTCAGCCGCTTTATAGGCTGCAATGCCACCGGTAACCCCCAAAAGCACATTACCCTTTGAGCGCTGCATCATGCCTCACTTGCCTCCACATCAAACATAGTAAAACTCTACAACAGGCCAGATAAAATAGCCCACTACAATACCACTTTTGGGTTAATTTAATCTTCTATTGCAACCCCGTTGTGCTCTAGAATAGTCTACTTGCAGCACGGGAACACCGTATTGATCTTGAAATATTCATGGACGGAAAGGACTATGACCATAAGGAACTGGCCAACCGGGGATCGCCCCCGCGAAAAACTTCTGGCGCAAGGCGCTCAAACACTTACCGATACCGAACTACTCGCTATATTTTTGCGCACCGGCTGCGCAGGCAAAAGTGCCGTAGATCTGGCCCGCGACCTACTCAACCAATTTGGGTCCCTGCGAGACCTACTCACTTGTAATCGCAATGAATTTTGCCGCGCCAAGGGGCTTGGCGATGCAAAATACGCACAGCTACAGGCGGTGATGGAAATGGCCCGCCGACAATTAGCGGAGCAAATTCGGCGTGATCAAGTCTTCACCAGCGTCAATGATGTCCGGCAGTTTTTGCGGGCACACCTGCGCCATAAGCCTCATGAAGTCTTCGCCATCCTGTTTTTGGACAATCAACACCGACTCATTGAATACAGCGAAATGTTCCGTGGCACCATAGATGGCGCCAGCGTACACCCAAGGGAGGTGGTAAAAAGCGTTTTGCGGCACAACGCAGCCGCCGTCATATTGGCACACAACCACCCGTCGGGTATCGCCGAGCCCAGCGGCGCTGACTGCGATATCACCCAAACGTTGAAACACGCCCTGCAACTTATCGACGTGAGGGTTTTAGACCATTTTGTGGTGGGCGACACAGATGTCGTTTCATTTTGCGAGCGTGGGTTGCTGTGATGCCCATGCGCCACAGGAATTCGCACTTGATTCTTGTCGCCGTTTTATCCGAGAGTACGGTCTCCGGTCAGAGCTTTTTCACACTCTCTGCAATTAGGCTCCGCCGAAATCAATTTTCCTTGCCTTTAAAGGGCACATCTGGTATAAAACGCGCCTCTTTTCGGCCGCACACTATGAGCTGGATTGGCAGTGCTGGCGCTTTATGCCCATTGCGAATGGTCATTTTTGACTAGCAGGCCGTGATACCCAATACTCCCGTAGACCGGATTTACGCTCAATGTGGTCGCTGGCAAGGGTTTTGTTGTGCGATTTTCATATTAGCGATAGAAAGATTTAACGAGGCAGGACAATACAATGTCTAAGGTATGTCAGGTTACAGGCAAGCGCCCAGTAACAGGTAACAATGTATCTCACGCAAAAAACCACACCAAACGTCGTTTTTTGCCCAACTTGCATACTCACCGCTTTTGGGTTGAGTCAGAAAAGCGCTTTGTTAAGCTGCGTATTTCTTCAAAGGGTATGCGTATTATTGACAAAAACGGGATCGAAAGCGTTTTAGCTGATCTGCGTTCACGTGGCGAAAAATTTTAATCGCCCTATTAGCCTGGAGAAAGTGTTATGCGTGATAAAATTCGATTGAACTCAAGCGCCGGTACTGGTCACTTTTACACGACCACTAAAAACAAGCGCACCATGCCAGAAAAATTGGAAATCAAAAAATTTGATCCTGTTGTTCGTAAGCATGTAATGTATAAAGAAGGCAAAATCAAGTAAGCCGAACTGCTGATTTACCTCGAAAAAAACCGCCCTCAGGCGGTTTTTTTGTTTAGCGGTAGCACATCTTCATAGCGATTGACTACAAATCCTAAACCGGCTTGCGACGCATTAAGTGTAGATGGCCATGAACATCCTTCCGAGCCCGCCAATTTGGCGCCAGAAAGGTGGTGGCAATGGATTCACAGATGATTGCTGGACCACTAACCACATCCCCCACCTCAAAGCGATCGCGCCAAAGCACTTGGGTTCGACCGCAATCGGGAAGATCCGTAAAAGCGATATCCGCTGCCAAGTTCATTGGCGGGTCAAGCTGCAGCGCATCCAACCTTCTCTCACGCAGCAAGTCCACCTTGACCCGCACATTGACCAACTCAACCGCTAACGCCAAACGATGACCAAAAATCCGCTTATGCTGAAGGTGAAACGCCTCAGCAAGGTCTTCCCAATGATTGCCTTCTGAACATTCAATATTTAAACAGAAAGATTGGCCGACATAGCGGCAATCCAAAGAAACGGCTGCATTGAATTGCCCTCCTGCTGCCTCCTCGCGCAATTCGCTTTCGGCGTTTAAAATCAGTTCAGCAGCCAAACAACGGGCCCCAATCAAACTTTCCGCGCTCAATTGACACTGCATTGTTTTCGACAGGTTACGCTGACTTGGCGCCACCAACATACCGAATGCGGATAGCACGCCACCATGAGCGGGTACGATAATACAATCAACCCCCAAAGCTTCAGCAATATTGCATACATGCAAACCACCAGCTCCACCGAAGCAGCATAATTGAAACAGGCTCGGATCAAATCCCTTTTGCACCGAAATAACCCGTAAGGCTCGCACCATGTGCTCGTTTGCCAGGGCGATAATTCCCTGCGCCGCCTCAATCAAACTCACTTGCATGCGCTGCGCCAACTGACCGACAGCGCGCTCCGCCGCACTGTAATCCAATGGCATAGTACCGCCTAAGAAGTTTTGCGGCTGAATACGCTTTAACACCACATTGGCATCCGTCACTGTAGGCGCTGAACCACCGCGGCCGTAGCAGGCCGGCCCAGGGTCTGCGCCGGAAGATTCCGGCCCCACATGCAGCAGGCCAGCACTGTCGATATAGGCGATCGAACCGCCGCCTGCGCCGATTGTGTGCATATCAACCATGGGCACGGCAACGGGATAGCCGCCCAAGTGCCCCTGAGTCGTAAGCTGAATATCTCCGTCCAGCAACGCAACATCCGTTGATGTTCCGCCCATATCGAACGTCAACAGATTTGAATGTCCAATTTGCATACCGATATGACGCGCAGCCGCCAATCCACCGGCCGGTCCAGACAACAATAAATTCACTGCCCGGCGCGCCGCCAGCGACGCGGAAATGGTCCCTCCACTGGATTGCATAACGGCCAGTGGAGCAGCGCCCACTCCGCTCTGTAAGCGCTGAATGTAGCCCGCCACCTTAGGACCAAGCCATGCATTCAACCAAGTGGCCATCCCGCGCTCATACTCCTTGTACTCCGGCAACACAGCTGAAGATCGGCTGACAAAACCCAAATCGGACAAGGCCTCCTCTAAACGCATCTCCTCCTCGTCACACAAAAATGAATAGAGCAAATTAATGGCAATGGCTTCAGGGGCCAGATCTTTCAGTCGGGCCTTAAGTCTCTGAACCGAGTCTTCTGACAGCGCCGCAACCAAATTACCGGTCGAATCTCGCCGACAATCCACTTCGAGGCAAAGCTCGACGGGCACCGGAGGTGTCAAAGCAGTTGGGTTGAGATCATAAAGACGGGGGCGATTTTGGCGAGCCAAGGTCAATACATCCGCGAAACCCTGATTGGTCACATAGGCTGTTTTAACCCCTTTACCCTCCAGCGCAGCATTGGTCGCGACCGTACTGCCGTGAATCACCGCGATTCGACCAATGCCCACATCCTGCTCGATGCCCAATTCCTGAATCCCCTGCAAAATGGCCCGCTCAGGTGCAGCGGGCGTCGACAATACCTTGTGTATCCTAAATTTTTCACCTTCTAACAGGCAAAAATCGGTAAAGGTTCCACCGGTATCCACCCCCAGGAATCCCCTGAGGCCACTGTCATCAATCTCACTCACATCAATCTCTCATACTCGTCACTTAACCCTGCGGTAGAATTGTACACTCCCAACACCACAAATAACGGATCACACCAGGAATTCACTGTGCCCGAACTCCCTGAAGTAGAAACGACCAGACGCGGCATTGCGCCCCATATTAGCGGCCAAATTGTGCGGCGCATTACCTTGCGCAATACGCATTTACGCTGGCCAGTTGACCCCCGACTCGGAACCATTCTGGAAGGGCAAAAGCTGCTCGAAATCGACCGACGAGGCAAATATTTACTGCTGCAATTTGCCAACGGCACAGCCATTTGGCACCTTGGCATGTCGGGCAGTTTACGAATTCTAACCGCCAACGAGACCGCACAAAAACACGACCATATCGATTGGCTGTTTGACAATGGCAAGCTACTGCGCTTTAACGACCCCAGACGATTCGGCGCACTCTTATGGACGAGCGAACCCGCAGAGCAACATTTTTTATTGAACCACCTGGGCCCAGAACCCTTGAGCGAGGAGCTGAACGCGGCCTATCTCTATCAAAAATCACGGAATCGGACCCAGGCCGTAAAATCTTGGATCATGGACGCCAAGATTATTGTGGGTGTGGGTAACATTTACGCTAACGAAGCCCTTTTTGCCAGCGCCATTCACCCACTCAAAGCGGCCGGGAAATTAACCCGCCCACAGTGCACACGACTTTGTACAAACATCAAAAGCATTCTCAATCATGCCATTCAAAGGGGCGGCACAACACTACGGGATTTTGTCGGTGGCGATGGAAAGCCTGGATACTTTGCACTAGAACTCAATGCTTATGGTCGCGGGGGCCTGCCGTGTCCAAAATGCGAACGTCCGCTAACGGAAAAACGTGTCTCTCAGCGCACAACGGTTTTTTGCCGGTTTTGCCAAAAGTAGAAGGGATTATTTGGATAACGCAAGAACCGAATCGAAAAGCGCCCAGCGGCCTTGGGGGAACCGCTGGGCAAATAGGGCATTCGGCAATGTTGTGGGTGATACCGAACACCTAGGGCACCGTATTGGAGCGAAATCGACCTAGCGAGTTCCCAGAAATATCGAATTTTTAACAAAAAAAGCCCGAGCGTCTTACGGCTCGGGCCAATGCTATTACCTTTGGGATTACATCCAAAAACATTCACCAGGAGTATGGCAAGTTTGCGTGCTACTCAGACAAACCTTGCACTATTTCGGACAGAGTACTTTTTTGAAAGTTCAAAAATCGATTCAATATTTTTATCAGTGCGCCTCATCCCAATTTTGACCCACACCAACCTCAACCAGTAACGGCACACTCAATGTCATCGCCCCCGACATCAATTCTGTCAGCCTACCGCGAAAACCCTCAACTCCATCATTAGCCACCTCAAACACCAACTCGTCATGCACCTGCATAATCATTTTGGCCTCAACAGTTCCCGTATCGAGCCACTCCTGTACTCGAATCATCGCGATTTTTATAATGTCGGCCGCTGTACCCTGCATAGGCGCGTTGATGGCCGTTCGCTCCGCCGCTTGACGTTGCATTGGATTACGCGCATGAATTTCCGGCAGATGCAGCCGCCTGCCGGCTAGGGTTTTGACATACCCCTGCTGAGCCGCAATTTTTCTAGTGGAATCCATGTATTCTTTTACGCCGGGATACCGTTCAAAATAGCGATCAATATAGTCCTGCGCCTGGCGCCGACCAATCGCCAGCTGCCGCGCCAAACCAAACGCAGACATACCGTAAATCAAACCGAAGTTGATGGCCTTTGCACTGCGCCTCTGCTCGTGAGTCACCTCATCCAAGGCCACAGAAAACACCTCTGCGGCGGTCGTTTTATGAACATCCGCACCACTGCGAAAAGCATTCAGCAAACCTTCATCCTGAGACAAATGTGCCATGATGCGCAATTCAATTTGTGAATAGTCAGCCGCCACAATGCTATACCCGGGTGACGCCACAAATGCCTGACGAATACGCCGCCCCTCTTCTGTGCGAATCGGTATATTCTGCAAATTAGGATCGGTTGAAGACAAACGGCCGGTTGCAGTGACTGCCTGATGATAGGATGTATGAACACGCCCCGTTAGCGGATTGATCATCAGGGGCAGCTTGTCCGTGTAGGTTGATTTCAACTTGGCCAAGCCACGGTATTCAAGCAAAGCGCGGGGCAACTCATGCTCATGCGCGAGCTCTTGCAGCACTTCCTCAGCCGTAGACGGAGCACCTTTAGCGGTTTTTTTAATGACCGGTATTTCTAACTCTTCAAATAATATTTGACCCAGCTGCTTGGGTGAAGACAGGTTAAATTCACGCCCAGCCAATGCGTAAGCCTGCTTTTCCAACTGACCTAATTTGACCTTTAATTCTTCGCTTTGCTGGGCCAGTGCCTTGGCATCGAGCAGCGCTCCTGTGTGCTCAACCGACGTTAATATTGGAACCAAAGGCAGCTCGATTGTCTCAAACAGTTGCCTTAACTCTTCTTGATCCGCCAGATCTGGCCACATTTTCTGATGCAGACGCAAGGTGATGTCCGCATCTTCCGCTGCATAAAAAGCCGCCTTATCCAACTCGATCTGATTGAATGTCAGCTGCTTCGCGCCCTTACCCGCAATATCTTCAAAGTGCACGGTATTATGCCCAAGATGCGCCAGTGCCAAAGTATCCATATCGTGACGCCCCAAGGAGTTCAACACATAGGATTCCAGCATGGTGTCAAAGGCAATTCCTCTGAGCCGAATACCGTGATTCAATAGGACATGTGCGTCATATTTTAAATTTTGACCGATCTTTTTAAGCCCTGCATCCTCCAGCAAGGGCTTTAGCTGCTGCAAAACCGAAGCGCGCTCAAGCTGTGTCGGCGCCCCCAGATAATCATGAGCAAGCGGCACATAAGCGGCAACCCCCGGCTCTACAGCAAAGGAAACTCCGACAATTTTGGCCTGCATGTAATCCAGCGAGGTCGTTTCGGTATCAAACGCAAAGGCATCGGCTGCACGCAACCGCTTCAACCACGCCTCCAACTGGGCCTGCTCCAAAATGGTTTCGTAGCGGCATTCGACTTGCGACTCAAGAACAGTCGCTGCCGCAGGAGCCCCTTCCTCCTGATCATCCAGTTCATTGACCCAGGACTTGAACTCCATTTCAACAAACCAATGACGTAATGTTGCCTTATCCGGCTCTTCCGGCAGCAGCTGCTCCAACTGAACAGGCAAGTCCACGTCGAGCTTGATGGTTGCCAGCGTGTACGAAAGGAATGCTGCATCCTTGTGCTCTTTCAATTTCGCCCCCAGCGTTTTCGCTCCACGAATCGATAAACCGGAGACCTCGTCGAGACGATTGTATATATCCGTCAGACCACCCAATGCCTGTAATAATGCCACGGCTGTTTTTGGACCAATCCCTGGCACACCAGGGATATTGTCCACCTTATCCCCCATCAGAGCGAGATAGTCGATAATACGCTCCGGCGGCAGACCAAACTTTTCCTCCACCCCGGCGGCATCCATTTTCGAGTCTGTCATGGTGTTCACCAAGGTAACGTGATCACAGACCAATTGCGCCATATCTTTATCACCCGTGGAAATCACCACGCTGCGACGCTGCTCACGGGCCTGACGCGCAAGAGTGCCAATCACATCATCGGCCTCAACTCCATCGATCATCAACAGAGGGATGCCCATCGCCTTAATAATGGCATGGATCGGTTCGATCTGAGGCCTAAGTTCATCCGGCATCGGCGGGCGATGGGCTTTATATTCACTGTAAATGTCATCGCGAAAAGTTTTGCCTTTGGCATCAAACACCACTGCAATAGGACTTTCAGGATAGTCCTTAGCCAGGCGGCGCACCATATTGATGACCCCCTTCACCGCACCGGTTGGCACGCCTTTAGTGTTATTAAGCGGCGGAAGCGCGTGAAAAGCACGGTAAAGATAGGACGAACCATCAACCAAAACGATGGGAGCGCTGGAGGGCATATGCAAACCTTATGTTGAGAACCTCAGGAGGCCGCAGCATACCCTATCCCAGTACCCCCTCCAACAATCACAGCATCTTCAAAATCCATTTTTCAATCAGACTGAGATAAAACCACTCCATTAAACATCACCTGAATTCTCGCTTCGTTACCAAGAAACACACACAAAGAAGATTATTAACTCTTTTAAATTCAAATAGATAAAAATTAACTGATCATTTTTTTAACAATTCACTTGCACAAAATCAATATGACGTTACAATAGGTAACATCAGGTAACACTTATCTGATGCGATATGTCGACTCACCCTGTTGACATTCGGTATCAACCACCTTTGGAGGACCTAAGATGAATAAATTCGGTTTTCTGTTGCTTGCCGCTTTTGCGTCTACAAACGCTCTGGCCAGCGAGGTTGGTGCCCCATTTCCCCAATTAGCAAATTCTACTGCTTTAGTGGCTGTTGCGATTGCGGAGACCGGCGCCAGCGCAAGTCTGGTCAGGCAACCTGACATTGATGTCGTGCAATCAACAACTCAACACTCACCACTAGACACATACATTGCCGAGGCCTACGAACAACTCGCCACAGATATTGAGGAGCGGGTTTTACTGGAACTCAGACAGTTTGATCGAGCTTTAGCGCAACGTTAAATATCCCCGGAACGCTCACATTGCGGCGTTTCTCTTCGCCCCACCCAGTTCGGCTGGGGCTTTTTTATTTTCACCATCAACACCACTCTCGTTTATTTTTCGACAACATGCGTCGTCCATGGGAATTCTTGGTGAAACAATGGTCCTAGGGTAAACTGATCAACCCACACTTCTAGCATTTTTGCATGCCAAATTATTTTTCCAAGCAATCGGTCATCTCAGCCCTTTTTGTTTTACTCGTATTTTCTGCCGGGCCGGCTCGCGCAGCCCTGAACAAACTTCCCTTCATCGGTGACAAATTCACTTTTGATATCAACCTAACCGGTGAAACCTCTTTCGATAAAAATATTGTTGAAGCCATCAGAACCCAGCGTAAAGGCTCCGTCGAATTCAAGGCCATGACATCCCCCCTCAGCGCAGAGCGGTTTGATCGAGATGTGATTGCCCGCTGGCTCGAATCTGAAGGCTTTTTCGACTTCAACGTCAGCAGCGCCATCGCAGACAATCATTTAACCTACACCATTGATACGGGTCCACGCTATCTCATCCAGTCACTCAAGATCGCTTTTCCTGACAACATCCCTCTCCCCTCTAAAACCCTGCTGAAAACAGCAGAAGGTGAACCGCTGCGCGCAGAAGACGTATTGAACACTCAGAGCCAGTTGAAAGACTACATACAAAGTAGCCAGTGCCTCTATAAAATCCAATTAGATTATTATGCCGAAGTCAATCACCAAACCCACAAAGCATTTTTGACCTTTCGCCTGGAGCCCAGCAACCAAGTGACATTTGGCCCGCCGCAAATTGTGGGAGCCACAGATATTGAACGAGATTATTTACAAAACTTTCTGACGTTTAAGCCTGGAGAATGTTTTAAGCGCAAGAAAATTGAATTTAGCCGCTTGGCGCTACTGCAAAGCAATCTTTTATCGCGTGTGGACATCGCCATCGCCGAACCGAACAATCAGCAGGTCATCGTATCGTATGATGTCACAGAGCGCCGACACCGAACGATAAAAGCCGGTTTGGGCTACGACAGCAATACAGAATTGGGCCTCACACTGGGCTGGCAGCATCGCAATCTACTGCATAGAGGTGAGCGCCTCGACATTGATAGCCATTTTAATCAATTCAATAAGGACGTCTCGGCGGAACTGGTCAAACCGCATTTTCTCCAAACCAATCAAACTCTAACACTGACCAGCAAATTGGCCCAGGAAACATCAGACGGCTACATCTATACCTCCGGCGAAGTTGGCGCGGGCATCAGTCGTCCCCTAGCCAATAAGTGGGCGGGCAGCATCGGCAGCAACTTGGAATTCAGTCGCGACAAGCGTGATGGGGATAAATCCGATTTTGCCCTACTGTCTGCGCCACTCAGCCTAAACTACAACCCCAACAATCAAGTGCTCGACCCAATCAATGGCTGGGCCATCAGCATTCAACTGCAACCCTTTATTGATCTCTATAACACCAAGACGCAATTCACCAAGTCCTCTGCTGCGCTCAGCGCCTATTTTAGCGCGCGCTCACTGCCAGGCCGCCCGACTTTGGCTTTGCGCTCCGCTCTCGGCAGCATCAGTGGCGAGTCGCTTGACGCCATCCCATCGGCACACAGGTATTACGTCGGCGGAGGCGGGTCAGTGCGCGGCTATCGCTACCAATCGGTGGGCGACTTAAGTGAGGACGAAGACAACCCCAATGTCCCCCTGGGCGGACTGTCTTTTGCGGAAGCGGCAGCCGAACTCAGGCTGAGATTTTCGAATAGCTGGGGCGCCGCTTTATTTGTCGATGGCGGTTACGCCTATCCAGGTAAACGCCCCACTTTTGGCGAAGACTTTTTATGGGGGGCGGGACTGGGCGTGCGCTATTTCACTTCTTTTGCGCCCATTCGCTTTGATATCGCCACACCACTCAACCCTCGCAAAAATAAAAGTGGCAAAACAATTGACGATAAAATCCAACTGTACATCAGCATAGGGCAGGCATTTTAATGGCGTCTAAAGTGCGGTACTTGGTAAGAGGTTTCCTCCTGGTCTTGCTGGCGATCAGTACATCGCTACTTTTTTTTGTGAGCTTACTCATATTCAATAGCACGGTACGAATTTGGACTGCAGAACAGATCATTGCATCGCTTCAAAGTCCACAACTGACGTTAAGCATTACCGAGCTGCAATCGAATTCTCTCGGGCATTGGCGCCTCTCCTCTCTGGAACTCAAACAAGACAATCAAACGACACTGGACATCCGCCATGCAGAACTGGACTTTGCCCCAATCGCGCTACTGAAAGGCCAGTTGCTGGTTAAATCTCTAACGGCGGATCGCGTTACACTCCAGCCCAACCACACTCCAGCCCCTCCCAAAAGCAACCAACAAAAGACCAGCTCATTTCAGTTTCCAGAGAGCCCTCTGCGCCTCACCATAAAAAAATTGGCCGTCGACCAGTTCACTTTGCAGGACCCAAGTATTACTTCAGGAAATATTCCACGCTCTTGGAGCATCAATGGCGGTGCCGACTTATTTTCCCCATTTATCCCCCCCACCATAAACCTCGCCCTCACAGCGATCAACACACCAAGAACTGAATTGAGCATCACGAGCGAAATCGTAAATTATCATGAGGTCCACATTATTGGTGAGCTGACTGAACAGAAAAATGGATTTATTGGTACGCTCGCCAAGATCAAAGACACCGAATTGGCGCTGCAATTTAACGTGCAACTGGAACAGGACGAAAATCAATGGCTGATCAACATTAAGCAGATTGAAACGGAATTTCAAAATCATCATATCCAAGGAGCCGGAAGCCTTGTGTGGCAAAGTGAGAACAGCGAATTGCGAATTAACGAATTTAGCCTGCTTACCGATAACAATCGCCACGTGATAAAAGGGGCCATTACACCAATCGATTTATGGCTGCAAAGCAAACTTCGTGCACTACCCTTTGACCTCGCCAAACCTTGGTTGCCGGAGATCAATCAAGGGGACTTGTCCGGCGATTTGCAAATGCATTGGACCTATACGCAACCTAACGCTTGGCCGGAACTCGAAGCGAATCTGCAGTCACACATGACCTACGCGGAACAAAACACACACGCCGAATGGAAAGGCCAATTACACAATAAAATACTGAGCGTAGAAGCCGGCAAACTCTCCATCAACGAGACCGAATTGGATGCTCAAGGGCAGCTCGACTTTTTTGGCAACAACAGTGATTTAGTCTTTACCGGAAAAAACCTTACAACCGACATATTTGAACAACTTCATTTCACTCGCCCCGAATACCTCAAAGACCTGGATGCGACAACCCCCTTAGCAGACATAAAACTCACTGGGCCCATCCGCAATCCACAGATTAGCCTTTCCACCAACATTAGCGGAAAATACCAGCGGCAAATTTTTGCCCTGAGTGTAGAGGTCGATGCCAACCGCAACAATGCAGATGTACAGAATCTGGTTGTGCAAGCGGGGGACGGAATGGTCTCGGCGACCGGACTCTTGTCATGGTCATCCAGTGAAAATCGTCTGCACGTCAACTTTTCCAACTTAACAGAATCTCTACTTAACTTGGTACCCCAAAACATTTCCTTGAAAGCACTCAATGATCTGAGCTTCAACATTAATGGCGACGCAAGTATCACTGGTCAATTGTTTAAGCCGGAAATTGTGACGGACTTAAGCATTAAAGGTCACTACACATCTCAAGGACTATTAGTGCCTTATCTGTTGCAGTCCAAAGGCATGGTGAAACTAGGCAATCTAAATCAATTGAATGTAGACCTAGACCATCTGACCCTAGACCTTTTCGATCAAAATGCGCTTACAGCAAAAGGCACATACAATTCAGACCAATTGGATTTTGAACTGGACGCCCACCGGCTACCCTCTAAAACCATGGCCGCCTTTGGCTGGAAAGACCCCAACGGTGAAGCCGAAGCGCACATCCGCCTCTCTGGCAATTTCGAACAGCCAGAGCTCAAGGGTAATATTTCTTACCAAAACTTCTTTTACAGCAGGGGAGAGAAAAAGCAAAAAGTTCCTCTGCAGTTCGACTTGACCTTTAATACGGTAGAAGGGATTCTCAATCTCAACAGCCAATATTTTGCCAACCACAAAAGTATTGGCCATCTGAATTTCCAATTGCCTTTGGCGCCCTACCTTAAGAACCAAAGTAAAACCACGCCTTTGCGCTTAAGCGCACAAGGCACAATGGATTTATCCATTAGCCAGTGGTTCTTGGATCCTGACTTGCACAATCTGCAGGGGTCGATTACCACAGACATACAACTCACAGGCGACAGTCGGCAACCACTCCTTCAGGGAACACTGGCGGTGACCAACGGACTCTATTTTAACCAGGCGACCAACACCCATTGGGAGGATATCACTCTCGATATCGATGCGGAGGGAGAAATACTCAATGTCAAGGAAGCGCATATGCGCAGTGGAGAACAGGGGCAAATCGACTTAAACGGAAAAATTCAATGGCAGAAACAAAAACGCCAACTGCCCAGCGCGATTCAGCTCACGCTCAACGCCCAAAATGCGACTGTTATTCAGCGACGCGATTTACAGGGCGAAGTATCTGGCCAGATGAAGCTTACCGGGAGCTTTGATGAGTTACTTTTGAGCGGGGAGATATTTATTGCACCTTTAAATGCCAGTATTGATTCCGCAATCAAGTCCACTATTCCGTCCATAAAAATTCATGACATCACTGAAGAAACTCAGAACACCAACCCCGTTATTTTGCCGTTGCTACGTTTGGATTTAAAAGTCACAGCGGAGCAACAGGCTTTTATTCGGGGCCGTGGGCTCGATGCCGAACTGCAGGGCCAAATTAATTTGCAAGGCACCGCAAAGCAACCCAGATACACGGGGGTATTTCGCACTCGTCGTGGAAAAATGGAATTATTTGGCAAGCGATTTATATTGCAATCAGGCGAAGTGCGATTTAGCAATGACAGCATCATCCTATTGATCCCAGCAGTCTACACCGCTGAAGATTTGGAAGTTACCGCCGAACTCTACGGCAGCGCGGAGGAACCGAAACTTAAACTCCGCTCCACCCCCTCCTTACCGGAAGACGAAATATTATCGCGATTGATATTTGGGAAGTCCGTCCAGGAAATAACAGCCTTTCAGGCCGTGCGGTTGGCTAGCGCCGTAAACACACTCAGCAGCGGCGGAGGTTTTGATCCCGTAGACAGTGCACGCCATCTTTTGGGCGTAGATTCCATTGACATTGACAATCAAGAAACAGACAACGGTTCAGGTCTCAGTGTTGGCGTTGGTAAATACATCAATGAGAAAGTGTATTTGCAATTGAAAAAAACACCCAGCCCCACCCAACCCTGGCAAGCCTCGATTCAAATCGAATTAACGCCAAGACTTCGACTCGAAACAAGCACCAACGAAAACGGTGGCGCAGGGACAGAAATTCTGTGGAAAAAGGATTATTAATTTATGGTGGCTGAAGACATAATTAAAGGATATGTGAAGACATTAAAACGTGCCCATGCAATAAAATGACAACTCCTGTTATTAGAAACACCCGGCATGGGTGACACTAAGACCATGGCGAGCACCCATAAATTCAAGTACTATAAAGACCTTTTATAAAAACACAGAAAAAGCGTTCAAGCTTTACAAGTCTCAAAGCGCTTAAAGTTTTCAACAATATCGGCAGGTTAGTCATGCTTCAGTTTCGGCGTTATCACCCCAACTCTGTAATTTTTCCAGAATACCTGAGACTGGAGCGGAGGTTTTATAAAAATCGCTCTCACCTCAAGGGAGTGGATGCTCTTGATGACTCCGATAAAGCAGGCTACGAACTTGACACTGTATTTTATGATCTGTTTTTTGGTGGCGGTGGAGATCGCTTAATTGCCATTGGGCCGCCACCACTCAATTTTTCCTCAGAGATTCGATTAATAAAAATTTACACAGATGACTGCAAAGTGAATCTGGTCAAAAAGGTGACATTTATTGAACGCGACCGTATCTGCTTTTTTCATTTTAGCCTTAATCAGGTTCTCAATATAAACGAACCCTGCTCACTCCATTTGGAGTTTCCCTGCGGGCATCAAGCCACCTGCGAACTGAAACCACAGAACTGTGATCCGGTGCAACTGCAGATAACCACCCTACAGAAAAACAATCCCGTAAGTTGGATATCCGATTGGATAACCTATTTTACCAAGCAGGGAGCTCAGCGCTTTATTCTATACGACAATGGCAGCGATAATTTCACAGAAATAGAACACGCACTAACCTATTTAAACTTGGACATCGAGGTTATTTTGATTTCCTGGCCGTTTAATTACGGCCCCATTCGCAGTAACTACAACAAGTTTTGTCAAGCAGGCCAAAACAATCATGCCAATCAGCTCTTTCATCAAACTCAATGGTGTGGCCATTTTGATCTCGATGAGTACCCGGTACCCCAAAATCGTGAATCCATAGTGGATATACTCGCTCGTCAGAATCGTTTTATCGGTGTCCTTCGCTTAGACAGCTATTGGGTGAGAAAAATAAATTCCAATCAAGCCAAATCGTCTCTAAGTGATTTTAGTGCTATGGATTTTAAAGTCAGAGATAAAACGCTACGCGGCACAGGGCATAAATATTTTATCCGTCAGGCAGCCTATAAAGAGGCCAAAACCCACAATGGATTGGTTAAGTTCGGTTTTATTCGCAAATTGGCCAAACCCAGTGATTTTGTTTTCCTACATTTTTTAGGTCTCACGACCAACTGGAAACCCTATATCGATCGCCTAGAGGAAGAACAATTCGATTCGAATAAACATCTGGTCGATCAGGGGCTGGAATCGTATTTTAAGCGCCACAAAATTCTAGAAACGTCCCGAGCATCAGGGGTTTAATTAAGTGGGTATTTAAGAGACAGGTAGCCAATGACCGACATACAGACAGATTACAAAAACCTGTTAATGGAAACTTTACCCAGTGACTCTGCGCACGATATATCTCACTTGGAAAGAGTTGTCGCTACAGCGAGCAAACTCGCTCGGGCGGAACAGGCAAATCTCGACGTTGTATGGGATGCGGCATGGCTACACGACTGTGTCTCCGTTGCTAAAGATTCACCACTTCGAACGCAAGCTTCAACTATGGCGGCAGAAAAAGCAGCATCCCTTTTAACCGACTTAGGCAAAGACGAGAACCACATACAGCAGGTCTGTCACGCCATTGCCGCGCACAGTTACAGTGCTGGCATTCAACCCCTTTCACTGGAAGCACAAATAGTACAGGATGCGGACCGACTGGACGCCTTGGGTGCAATTGGCGTATCCCGATGTCTTTTGGTTGCGGGCAGCATGCACAGTTCACTTTACAATAGCCAGGATCCGTTCTGTGAACAACGAACTCCAGATGACAAGCACTTTTGCATCGACCATTTTGTTGTAAAACTCTTCAGCATTGCGGAAACGCTCAACACACAAAGCGCCAAACACGAAGCGGAATCTCGAATTGCATTTATGCGTCACTATCTAGCGCAACTAAAAAGCGAAATACTGCCATCAGCAAAGCCTACACCAATGGATTAATTGCTACCGTTTTTTGGTAAAAATATCGATACGATTCCCGTCCATTACGGGTTTCTTCTTCTAAATTGCCGCGCAGCATTCGTGTAAGCCCTGAAAACCATGGGCCTCCTTTATATTCATCGTGCATCTGTGCTTGCAATTCGGCATAATTTAACCAGTACCTTTTACGGGCAATCATTTGAAGTCAATATTGGTTAGACTCAAAGTGTCTTTACATAAGATGCTTCAAGGAGGAATCGATGAAATTAGCACTCACCATCTGTTTAATCTCCATCACCAGTTGCAGTTCCAACCTCTATATTGGCAACAGTGGCGTAAAAAAAGATGCTGGGGCCTCAGGTCGGCAGATCGTTTATGTCACCAACCCCGAAAATGAAGGGTTTACCCTATTAAAAAACTCTGGACTATACGATATTTCAAATGACAAAAATTCAAATACCAAACTGACCCTAGAATCTGCTGAAATTTATCCGAGGTGCGGCACACCGCTCGCTGTTTCGGTTATCACCCTTGGCCTGCTGCCACTGAGCCTACCCGCGCCAGAGAACTTTATCTACACCATTAGCGATGAGGAGTCATCGACACAATACGTACACCACTTAGATATCTATGAGCGATTTTCTGTTTGGGAATGGTTGTTAAAACCCTTTAAAAATCCGGATCGAGTACGGACACAGGCGCTGCGAAGATCCGAGCGCACAAAGCGAGACCCTGCACATTAGGGGTAGCGGTTCAAATGGAGCACTCAACGTCAATGGCAATTGCCGGCACATATTTACTTTTCGTTGCCGCTTATTTAATGGTTTCCACTCAAACATTCATCAAAGGCCTGCGCAACAGACCACATAAATTGCTCAAAGCTTTGCAGAGCAGAATTGCTTGCTAAAGGATCGGCTAACACTGTGGTGATCCCCAAACGTTCTGCCAAACGGGTCGCTGAGTTACCCTGACGCTCAACCAACAAGCAGGCAGCGCCTTGCATATCTTTGGTGAACTCGATCATTTGCCGGGCACTCAAGGATTCTTCCGGCATTTGATTGACAGCGGCCAATTGCTTGAGACCGTAGTGGTGGACGAAGTGTCGATAAGCATCGTGGTAGACACCAAACGGCGAATGTTTTTTTGGTGCCAATCGCTCCCCAATCTGTTTATCTAGGGTGGTTAGTCGTTGCAACAATTCCGCTTTGCGTATTTGCAACCTTGATTTTTGATCTGGATATCGCTGGCCGAGAACATCAGCCACAGCAGTGACAATGTGCCGAGCGTTTTGCGGATTCAACCACACATGCGGATCGGGCCCCATGGAATGGTGATCATGACCAGTGTGCTCGTGGATGCGTTCACCGCTCAACCAATCCAAATGGTTAATTTGATCCAAGCGAATTTGTTGTTCACTCGGCAAACTCGCCGCGGCTTTTTCCAAAAATCGTTCGAGCTCTGGGCCTAGCCAAATCAGCATCTCACTGTCCGCGATTTTTTTGCGGTCTGAAAATCGCAAGGTGGCGTTATGGGGATCCATATTCGCAGGCAATAAAACGTCAACTTGCCCAAGGTCGCCCACGAGGTCTTGCACCAAGAGCGCTAATGGACGAATGGATACTAATATTCGAAATTTTGGCGCCGACACAGCATTAGCGGGTTCTGCGGCGGCTGACTGCCAAAATACCAGACACAAGAGTACGACACTCAATCCACATGGAAACCGAATTCTATTCCACAACAATTTAAATACTCCACAGGGGTTATAAAGGCGCCACTGGCACGGACAGGTTTTTGCCTATATCATACCAGCCCTATTCTGCCACGAGGCGGAACACTGAAATTCGTTATACATCCCAGGCACCGCCGCTCCTTATGACCAAGCCATTAATCTCGCTGCACAATTTAAGCTGGCAAAGCCAAGGGAATACGATTCTACAGAATGTTTCCTTCAACATCGCGCCCCGTGAAATTGTCACCGTTATAGGTCCCAATGGTGCAGGTAAGACCAGTCTGGTCAATATCGCAATCGGGCTGCTCAAACCCACGTCTGGCCATGTGGAAAAACGCGAAGACCTGCGCTTGGGTTATATGCCTCAGCACTTGCGATTTGACGCCAGCTTGCCGATCAGTGTCCAGGGTTTTCTCAAATTGACCAATAGTACCGAAAAGGCGTTGCACTATTACGCAGAGCGACTGGGTGTGCTGCAATTATTCAAAAGCCAGTTACAAGCCTTGTCCGGCGGTGAATTACAGCGTGTACTCTTAGCGCGAGCACTCTTGCGCCGGCCTCAGCTGCTGGTATTGGACGAACCGACGCAAGGAGTTGATGTGATAGGCCAAGCGGAGCTCTATCGCCACATTTCCGAACTGCGCGATGAATTGGGTTGCGGAGTATTAATGGTGTCCCACGATTTGCACTTAGTGATGGCCAAAACCGATACCGTCATTTGCTTGAACCGTCATATTTGCTGTCACGGTGCACCGGAAAGTGTGACCATGCACCCGGAATACATACAATTGTTTGGTCAAAAAGCGGCGGAAGATATCGCCGTTTATACCCACGATCACGATCACGAACACGATCTGCACGGTGATGTTGTGCACGATCACAGCCACTGCGATCACTCCTGATGCTGCCCGATTTCGTAATCTATGCCCTTTTGTGTGGCCTCGGCGTTGCGGCAGTGTGTGGCCCACTGGGAGCGTTTGTGGTTTGGCGCAAAATGGCCTACTTTGGGGATACTCTCGCCCATGGCGCCTTATTGGGAGCGGCGCTTGGGGTATTACTGCAAGTTCAACCGTTTTTGGCCGTACTGGGTAGCTCCCTCGTGCTGGCTCTACTGCTATCAGGGGTCCGATCACGCAGCCTATTAGCCAACGATACTTTATTGGGCATTTTGTCCCACAGCGCCTTAGCTTTGGGCTTGGTTTGCGCCGGTTTGATCAGCCATACACGCATTGACCTCTGGGCCATTCTATTTGGCGACTTGCTCACGTCCAATGGCCGCGATGCTATGATCATTGCCCTGCTCGCCGTCACCACACTCGCATTGTTAAAAGTGTTTTGGTCGCAATTGATCTTAGCGACCTTGGATGAGCAATTGGCCAAGGTGGAAGGCATTGCGACTGAGCGCCTAAGCCTCTTATTGATGTGCACCATTGCGGTTGTCGTCGCGATGGCCATGAAAGTCGTGGGCGTACTGCTGATTACCGCTCTACTGATCATCCCCGCCGCGACCAGTCGTTACCTCAGCCGCTCACCGGAAGCCATGGCCCTTATTGCCTCGTTAATAGGTATGCTCTCGGTCATTTGTGGGCTCGCTGCCTCTTACTGGTTCGACTCACCCGCTGGCCCCAGCATTGTATTGAGCGCCAGTGTAATCTTTCTGTGTGTCTATTTAATGCAAATTCGCCGAAGCTAAAACTGGCCCATCTCGACCACCTTAACTACACTCCTAGGAGGCCTATTTGTAGCGAATACATGGAATTGCTACAGACTCTAAATAGATGAGTGACCAGCGAGATGCAGCAGCAAAGCCAAGACAGCAAACGCAATACCCAGACGAACGTTCCCACCATACTCGTGATCGAAGACAACCCCGATGATCTACGGGTGCTGTCAAACTATATTGGCGATCTCGGCAAAATCGTGTTTGCAGGTACCGGCACCGAAGGTATGGCCATGGCTGAAAAGGTCAAACCGGATCTGATTTTGTTGGACATAGAACTGCCTGATATCTTAGGACCCGCGGTGTTTAAAAACCTACAGTCTCAGGGTGATGAAACCGCCGTCATATTTGTCACTTCTCACAGTAGTGCAATGCATCAAATCGCCGCCCTGGAATCCGGCGCGGCTGACTTTATTTCCAAACCCTTTCAAGCGGAAGTGATTCGCCAAAGTGTGCAAGGCCAGTTGCTAAAACAAGTCAACCGCAAAGCCAAGCTGGCTAAAAATCGAGACCGCATCACCAACGCCTACAATCGCGCCTATTTTGATGCTTTTCTGGATATGACCTGGCGTGCACAAGCGAGCCAATCCAGCAGCATTACCTTAGCACTCGTGCAAATCGATCATTTTGAAGACTACAACGAAGGCTTTGGGAATTTACTGGCCGATGCGTGTTTAAAAAAGGTCGCCAAAGCTCTCAGCGAACCATACCTCTCGGTCAGCCTGCAACCCGCTCGCTACGCCAGTGATAAGTTCGCCTTGGTTTTTCCCGGTTTGGGCGCTGAATTGGTGAAAGAATTGGGTCACCAACTGGTGGAGCGCGTGCACAATCTGGCCATTGCCCGCAGCCACAGCGACCCTCTGGATTTGATGACCGCCAGCGTCGGTATAAGCACCTGCATCCCCCGCCCCGGTCAGAACTGCAGCAGCCTAAGAGAAGGTGCCTACAATGCCCTCACCCAAGCGCGGGAAGCCGGGCGCAATCAATTCGCGCTGGTTAAGATCTAACCCGCCTCAGGGTACGGAAGTCCCTTCACTCGCCTCCCAGACTCGATACCACTGTTCGCGGTTCAACTCCAACTCTACGGCCGCGACAGCGATTCGCACGCGTTCGATATCGCTGGTCCCCAGCAGTGCGATGGGATGACACGGCAAACGCCTCACCCAGGCATAGACCACCTGCTCAACCGCGTCACAATCCAGTTCCGTTTTTACCTGCTCGAGAGCGGCTATAATGCGATGCCCCTTCTCATCTTCCGGTTGCAACAATCGTCCGGCGCCGAGACATGACCATAGCATAGGCCGAATGCCGTGAAGCTGACACTGCTCAAACACACCAGACTGCAAAGCCCCCATCGTATAGGGTGAAAATTCAATCTGGTTGGTCACCAACCCCTCAGGCCAGGCACTATGCAGCAACTCAAACTGGTCTTTGGAAAAGTTGGAAACGCCAAAATACCGCACTTTGCCCTGTGCTCGTAACCGAGCAAAACCCTCGGCCAACTCATCAACCTCCATCAAAAAATCCGGTCGATGAACCAGCAGAACGTCCAAATAATCTGTACCCAAATGGGTTAGTGAAGATTCCACAGATTGCATCATGGCGGCGGCAGAGTTGTCGTAGTGATTCACCGCCTGAGCCCCCAAAACACCAAAACCCATCGGCCGAATACCGAACTTTGTGACGATTTGCAATTGTTGACGCAGACTCGGCTGTAGAGCCAATGCCCGCCCGAAGGGCTGTTCACTGCCATAGACCATCGCATGATCCACGGTCGAAATTCCCAACTCAAGGAGCTGATGAATGAAAGTCAGCAACTGCTGGGACGTCCAGCCCCAATGTTTTAAACGCCAGAAACCGGCAATCAATTCCGAGACCGGCAAAGCCGCTGGAGCCAAAGGCTGGGAAGTTAATGTCATATAAACTCCAATAGTAAAAAGCGCGAATCTAACGGAGGTTTCACGATTGTTCACCTATCCGGTGGAATCGACACCCAAAGGCCCACCGATTTCCGCCAGAAATTGCTTTATGGGAAACATTTTACCGGGGCAGCGCGTGCGCTCCCCCGGAGTATAGCCGTGCCCGGAGACCTTACTCGCAGGGATGTGGTAGCGCTGCATCAGCTCCCGAGTCAGTTGCAACAAAGCTTGATATTGCTCTGCCGTCGGTGGGTGTTGCTCAAAGTTGCCAATCAGGCAGATCCCCAAGCCGTAGTAGTTGCGTACAGAGTTACGCGAAGATACATGAGCCCCCCAAATATGCCATTGCCCACGTCGGTCACTGGCGATTTCACCATCGCCGAGGCCATTGCCATTACCGATAACATAGTGATAAGGAATGGCATCAATGGGATCCTTGGCTTGGCGCTGACGATGCACCCGCTGCAAAAACTCAATAGTACCGTAGTCACCAGCACTATGATGAACCACAATATAGCGCCAGCGCTTGGGCCAGTAGTAGCCCAAAGTCGCCATACCTGCAAGGATCATACTGCCGCTCAATAACAGCCTACGGCGTGCGATATTTCGGCGTTCTATCAGCAATGGGTTAGGCTCGGCGCCAGTATTTTCTACTGTGTCGGAGTCTGCATCGGGCATAGGTTTCTCCAAGATTTGGAACTAGGACTCGCCCGCCTGCTCTTGGTTCGTCAACCATTGCCGCGCTTGTGGCCACTGCAACTTCTTATCAGGGAGTTTAAATTGAAACGGCAGGGAAATCTCCCGCTTGCCATCGTTGGCACGCAACACGAAATGCAGATGGGGTCCGGTGGAATAACCGGAAGTGCCAGCGTTCGCCAGAGGATCACCCGCTTTAATTTTTTGGCCGACATGGACTACGGCACTGCCCAATAATATATGAGCGTAGATGGCCATTGTGTCATCACTGTGCAACACGCTAATGAAATTGGCCTTGTCTAAAAAATATTTATCCACCCCCCCCATGTGATAGTCGTCTTTCACTTCCACTACAACCCCGTCGCGTGCGGCATGTATTTGATCGCTGATATTCATGGCGATATCTAAGGCATTGATATTGGGTTCTTGGTTGTGCGAAAAATGCCCTTTAAAACCCTGACTGATCAAGTATTTACCCAGCTTTGGCACGGGTGGACGAAGGGGTTTGCCATCGGAACGTTTAATCGGTCGGCCCAGACGGTAGCGATATTCAAAATCGTCCGCCCAGTGTTTTAGGGGCTTACCTTTAATCAGCAGAGGGGCTGTCTGAAGCGGTTCCACGACCCAGTCTACAATGCGTTTGCCATCCTGCCACAACTCAAACTGCACTGGACAAAACAGCGGATTAATGGCGACAATGGATTTCTGTTTTTCGGCATCTCTGCCCCAACTTAACTGCGGCTTATCTTTTTGCCCTTTACGCTCCACCATCTCCAGCGTGTCGTGCTGTTGTTTCGGCTGCCTGTCGGTAAAATGCCAACGCCCCTGCGCATCCTGATAGCGGTAAACCGTAGCACTCAGAGCCCAGGGGCTCCAGCACAACACACACAATAGCAATCCGCAAAACCGGTACATTTCCCTTTCCTCTCGCTGCAACCCTCACTCCACACTGAGGATATTTTTGTTCAACACTACACTCTAAAAACTGGACACCACCGATTGATAGGTTAATTTCAGACGCGCCATTTCAAAGGGTGGCTTAAAAAAACCATGAAAATGGCCGTAGGGATTGATCAGCGCAATGTGCCCCGAATGATCCACCGTATAGTCGTCCCCCATCGGCACTTTATTAAACCCGACGTGCACTTGATCGGTCAGAGACTCGACACTCGCAAGTTCCCCTGTCAGCCCAATAAAATCACTATTGAAATGATTCATATATTGGCTGAGCACCTCAGTGGTATCACGCTCCGGGTCTACCGAAACTAAAACCACTTGGGTATTTTCACGAATATCATCGTTTAATTTTTTATACCACTGGGACAGTATAGCCAGAGTGGAGGGGCAAATATCGGGGCAGTTGGTAAAGCCAAAATACAGTAAGGTCCAATGCCCTTTTAAATTATCCAGGGTAAAGGCCTGCCCGCTTTGATCCACCAGAGCAAACTCTTTCATTATCCGCGGCTTTTCAAAAACCACTGTGCCATTCGCGGACAGCTCTTGGGAATTTAGAATTCTCGGCGACATCAATTTGTGAAAAAACAAGGCCAAGAATGCGGCCATAACCGCCACCAAAATCACGACGGTACGTTGAATGCCGCGGTCGACTTTGCTTTGCTCAGTATCTACGCTCATTAAGCAACCACTCGCGTCACCGGAAACCAATAATGATCGACCAACATCACCACAAACAAAAGCATCAAATAGACTATGGAGTAACGGAAAGTGGCCATACCTAAGCCCGGTTTGGCTGAGACCAACATAATGACCGAGTAATACAAAAACACCAGGCCCAACAACACAGCACCAACCAAATAACAGTAGTGCATCATGCCGGTAGCAAAGGGCAGCAGACTGACCGCGAACAGAATGATGGTGTACAACAGAATATGAATTTTGGTGTAGTGCTCGCCATGGGTCACCGGCAACATGGGAATATCGGCTTTGGCGTATTCTTTTTTGCGATGTACCGCTAGCGCCCAAAAATGAGGTGGCGTCCACGCAAAAATGATCAACACCAAGAGCAGTGCGTAGCCGTCTACTTGACCGGTGACCGCCGTCCAACCCAATAGGGGTGGCGCTGCGCCGGCCAATCCGCCTATGACAATGTTTTGTGGGGTCGCGCGCTTCAGAAATAGGGTGTAAATGAACGCGTAACCCACCAGGGAAGCCAGAGTTAACCAAGCTGTTAACGCGTTAACACCAATCAACAGCACGCCCATACCCAACACGCCCAGAACAACAGCGAAGATCACCGCCTGGCGCGGAGC
>JBNKFP010000013.1:0-24885 GCA_050289365.1 Cellvibrionaceae bacterium
AAAGCAAGTCAAATATTCGTTGTAAAGTCACACGGCTATCTGGCCAACAGTAGTAACTTTGCAAGCTCACAGCAGAGGTAAATGTACCACGAGTATGTTCAATCGCCTGATTTAGCACTTTAAAGTCAGGTTTATTGAGTTTTGCAAGGATCTTTCCAGCCTGAATGGTCATGGGCATTGATGTGTCCACGCCTAAATATGATGTCACTTCCGCCTGGTCTACTAGATAGGGCATCAATTTACCTGCACCGCAACCACAATCTAGAACGGATCCGAATAGAAAATTCGCTGCATATTCATACATTTCTCGTTGATAACGGGAAGTGATTTCCGCAAAAATGGCAGCGTATTCATCCCACTTATAAGCTTCTCGCGTCATTACTTTTCCCCCTCCAAATATTGATTGAAAAAACGTTGTAAGTGGCCTTGATCCTGACCAAAAACCTTGAAAAACACCTCTGGTGTATTCACCAAATCCCAGCGTAAATTGACACACCCAGAGGACGCTTGGTAACTGTCGATATCTGTTGCCCCAAACCATTTTTTGTAATAGTCACTGTGCTCAGTCCTAGCTTCGATTAGATAAATATCAATACCAAACTGCATGCCCAACTGATAAATAGCTTGAATATTTTTTTTAAATCCCTTGCCCTTGCAGAAATGCCGGCCAACAACAGCCACCTTAAGCCCCTCACTTATCCAAGATTCGGTTTCCATTCTTGAAAAAGGCTCTAAAGGCAATAAACCATTGAGGTTCATGCACACTCGAATCATGGCGTTTATGTCCTCATGAGAATCGCGAGCAAAAAACAAACAAGAGCTTCTATCGTACTGATCGAATAAATCCATTGAATATTCAGGAAAACTCTCTTGATATACCTCTAGACAGGCTTTTTTTGCCATTAGAACCTGATTTTTCCAACGATCGGGATTGCGTTTTTCAAATACGGCTGATTTAAAAATACATTCGAGTCGGTGGTCCATCTCAATTGCCATGGGTGGCATTAACGGTGCGTCCCTATCAAACTCTATAATTCCGTGATTATAGAGTTTGTCGCTGCTATAAGACTGTCGAGATTTCGAACTAGACTGATATTCGATCATAACGAGGTTCCCCCACTGCTTAACAAAAAGTGAATAGGTTATTATTTGGTTTTCGCCTGGTTCGTCATCAGTGTCAGGAGGATCAAAGAACAACTCACCGGCTTACTTTTTAGGACGGACACGCCGAGCAAATAAAATATTTTTTTGTTAATCTCGAATATAAGAGAGGTGAAGGATCAATATGGGGAAGGTTTCATGATAGGATCGCCGATCTCAAACTAGACGAGTATTGACTGTGTTGTTGCACTCCGAATTTCATCACCTCCCCTTTCCCAACATCCAAGTGAAATCGGCTTTCACAGCAGAGCAATGCCATATGTTAAAAGGCTTGTTATCACAACCTGGAGAGTGGCAAAGGCGAGACGGGGCATTTTATCGGTGTTTACTTCGAGATGTGACACAGAGTGTTCCGATCGACTTTGTGTACGAACTTTTACCGCGTATGCGTCAGCTTACGGGTTTGCCTTTGATCGATAAGGTCGCGGTCACTGCACAGAGAATGTTACCGGGAGATACCATTGGCATACACAGTGATAGGCCTTTACTGGGCTACGAAATTGCCAGGCTTGTGGTACAAATGAACCCCGACTGGCGGAGTGAATACGGTGGCGTTTTAGAGTTATTTTCGTCCCCAGATAGCGAACCAACGGTACAAATTTCGCCCTCGTATAACGATGCTTTTGGGTTTATTTTGCATGTAGGTTCCTACCATGGTGTAACAGAAGTGACTCACCCGCGGGAGACTCTGGTGTTTAACTTCTGGCACAGCGCCAATACACCAGAACTCGAAACGTATGTACGGTCAACCTTTGCCCAAATGCATTTCTCTGAATTGCCAGGTGAATTGGACTCTCTGGCTGCATCCGCAGAATCAACACTGCCGGAAGAAACGACGCTGCTCGCCGGTACGGCGGCAATTGCATTGCAACGCTGGGGATATGATATAGCCACTATTATTGAAGGCTATAGCCACAGCGCTGGAATCCAAATCTGTGCCAGCCCAAATCCAGAGATTTATGCCGCGGTGCTATTGGCAGATTGGCTGGCATTTTTGTACCGAGATTCTTTCGATTTATCCCGCTGGTATAAATTGCAAAGTGATTTACAAGGACTGGATATTATTGAGCGCCTGATCACCCCATGGCAACTTTGCTTGCCTAAATTCCGTGATTCAGAAAATATTTGGAGTGATAAAGTTCCTTAAATCGAATTCAAACCCTGGCTACCGGTGCACCACATTTAGGAGCATACCATTTTTATCCGTGGGGAATTTTCTTCAATATTAATTTTTCGGCATTTTCAAAATAGAACGAAGGGTAGCAATCAATACAAGCCTGCTTGGTTGGAGTGAGTTCAATATGCCAGACTTTTTTAATGTAATTGTATTCAAAAATGATCACCTTGGCGTCCTTCGGGTTGATCTGCGCCTGCTCATATAAAGCGGCCAGCACTTCACTGGATGAATACAACGGATCGTCAAATCGAATATCTTCGGCATACGCCGAAAATCCCACTAACAGAAAAATACATACAGCTAAATAGTTCAACGTTAAAGTCCTCCTTAGCAAATTTGAATATTTGAATCGGGATGACTGGGCATTGACATTACCCACTTGACACCACATCCACTACGGTAAAAATAGCGTTTCTTCTTCCGCCACTTGCACAATAAATTCGGTGGCATTAATAGAATATCGAACCTCCAAGGTTTTAATAAAACCTGGGTCCGGGTCACCAAACAAGTCGTTACTGACCACAAGCTCCAATGTATTATTAGATATTTTCTGCGATAATTTAGCGGTCACATCGACCTGGGCTTGCCTACCTTTGTAGATTCCACTTAACACGTTTAACTGATAAGTCATTTCAGAACCCACTACCATCCTTTTATTGCATAGATTTTTTAATGAATGCATTTGTTTCAGACGATGGATCAAATTGATATGGCGCTCAAATACGACAATGGCATTTAACGCTGGATAACTGCGATAATAAACCTTGGTTAAGCGCGCGCCGCGAAAAGCTTTTTTGGCCAAGTTGCGAAAATACGGGCTGCGGTTTTGATCAGCCACTAGGAATTCTCCAGATTGCCCAGCTAAAACCCGAGCATGGGGATGTGACCCCTCAAGTTTGGTACCGACATAATAATTCGCAGAGTGAAATAGAAAAATGCCTTTCTCATCCACGGCCCAAATTGTGCAATCAAAAGGCCGCGTGACTTTATAGTCTAAAAAGCTTCCCGATAGGGTATCAGCGTAGACTTTTTCTAAATAGGCTTTTAACGACTCTATGTCGTCCAGCGACTGCGTCGCGATATCATCGTAGAACGCGGTAAGATGCTCTTCGGTGGAGGACCAAATATCTTTAACGGTTGCCAAAATCATTTCGGATTCGGGATCTATAGGTTTTCTTAGATCAGAATTTGGCCTAGGCTGCACATTGTTCCGCAACTTTTTAACAGAGTATAAAACGAATACAGTCAATAAACTTAGGGCTAAGAGCATTAAATCCATCGGGGGTGAATCTTTGCTGACCGCTATGGAGGTGTCTGCCGCGCAGTTTAATGTCCCAATTATCAGCCAGAACCAGGAAATGTGCGCGCTTTGTTTGATTCGAGTCGCCATCATGTATCCTTATTGTGGTCAACAGATGCAAGCGCACATTATTCCATCGAAAGCCTACCCTAGCCACTGTAATTTTTTTACTCTCTCAAAGATAACAGGGAATCGAAATTCAAAAGATTTGTTAGAGCAGCGGCCCAGCAAATTCTTGCTCCCGCGAGTTCAACTTGGGATTATTTTTTACGAGGCTTGTCCACCGGACTAGTTTTACTCAAAAGACAGGGCCGATTAAAGCAATTGGCAATAGTGACGTCCTCACTAAGCACGACAATACCCAACCTGAGACGCTTATTCACTCACCTCAATAATGGGTGAATGCAAAGACTGTAGATTGGATTTCCAAATTTTCACGGCAAGTTTTTGCGCTAGCGCGATATAACTCTGAGACACGGCTGAGGCCGGGTCACAGGCAACGCTGGGGTTGCCTGCATCCAAATGTTCGCGAATCTGTTTATCTAAAGGCAGCGATCCAAGCAATGCCACATCAAAGTCATCCGCCAACTGTTGCGCACCGCCGGTGCCGAAAATGTCCTCGGCGTGGCCGCAGTTGGAGCAGATATGTGTGGCCATATTCTCGACAATCCCAAGCACGGGAATGCCAACCTGGGTAAACATCTGCACCCCCTTGCGCGCATCAGTCAGGGCCACTTCCTGCGGCGTGGTAACGACCACAGCCTTAGGATGTTGCAGCTTTTGCGCCAGGGAAATATGAATATCACCGGTACCCGGCGGCATATCAATGATGAGGTAGTCTAAATCGCCCCAAAGCGTCTGCTCCAACAGTTGCGTCAAAGCTTTAACAGCCATCGGGCCTCGCCAAATCATCGGCGTTTTATCTGGAGACATGTACCCCACAGACATAGTCGCAAGACCGTATTTGCGGATCGGCTCGACAAATTGGTTATCCACTAATTGCGGTTTAATTGTGTCCGGTACCCCGAGCATGGTACGCATACTCGGCCCATAGATGTCGGCATCTAACACCCCCACCCGGGCACCCTCAGCGCGCAAAGCCAGTGCTAAATTCATTGCCGTACTGGATTTCCCGACGCCGCCCTTACCGGACGCCACCAACACAATATTTCGAGCGCTCGGCGCAGCTTCTGACCTATGGCGGTTTGCAGCGGTAATATCGCAACGAATCTGCAAATCAACATTACTCACCCCAAGCGACTCTAAATGATTCTGCAACAGCATCTGCAAGCCAGCTTGCAGTGAAGCGATCTTTACCCCCAATTTAAGCGATATGGTCGCCCGACCACCTTGCACAACAACCGATTCAACGGCTTTTAGCTCTCCGAGATTCGCGCCAAAAAGAGGAAATACAAATACGTCTAGAGCCGCTTCAATATGGGCAGCCAGTGTAGAGTCCGCCAATTTGTCATCCACCATAGATGTAGCTCCTGGATGGGTTATGGAATTCATCTGCCCTATCAGGCTGGTCAGGGCCTTCATAGGGATACCACTAAAATGAGCGCGACCATTGCAATAAATACCGTATTCGCAAACAGCAAAATAAAAGGGCTGCGGCCCACGCGCCACAGCTCCACCAAGTTGGTCTTAGCACCCAGTGCCGCCATCGCCAACCACAAACACAGTTGTGAAAGCTGGCTCATCATAGCGGTGGTCGGAGCGGAAAGAGCACCGCTATTGGCCAGAATGACAAAACCAACAAACAGCAGTAAAAATGGCGGCAGGGCCGTTTGCCAGCGACGCTCACCGACATTTTGAGTTCGATAGAGCCAAGCCAAACTCACGACCACCGGAATGAGCAATGCAACGCGCAACATCTTGGTATAGGTGGCCAACTCAGCGATTTCAGGGGAAAGCATTTGTCCTGCACCAAATACCTGAGCCACGTCGTGAATACTGGCCCCGAGGAAAACGCCGATTTGCTGCGGATCCAATCCCAGTGAGCTCACTAAACCCGGGTAAAGGATCATACAAATGGTACTTAAACCAGTTACGCCGACCAAGGTACAGAGCAAATGCTGTTCGGTTGATGTTTGCTGTTGAATTTTTTCGTGCAGAACAGAGGCGACGGCCATGGCGGCGGATACACCACATATTCCCACCGCAACCCCAGATAAAATCCCCGATATTCGCTCAATCCGCAGCACTTTTGCGAGCAGTAAACTGAACACCAAGGTCAGCACCATGGCAAACACCACTACCACCAGAGGGCGCCAACCTAACTCGCTAATTTGTACGAATGTAATGCGTGCACCCAGTAGGGCGACGCCAATGCGTAAAACAGTTTTAGCGCAAAAATCGAGGCCCGGAGCGAACTCGCGGTAGTTTGAAATACTGTTGAAAGCCATGCCCAACAGCAGTGCCCCAAGAATCTGTGAACTGCCGTAGTGCTCGCTGATGTAACTCGCAGCCAATACCACCAATAGACAAAAGCACACTCCCGGCAAACGTAAACCACAGTAGCGTTTCAACTGTCCCGGCAAATTTGCAGTTGCCACCAGGGCTGAATCTTTAAGCACTATAAAATTCCTGAACTCGCCCCACAGCAATGGCGTTGAGATAAGGCCAAGGAAATATGCCGCGATCGTGACCATCGGCAAATACCAACTGCAATGCGGTTGCCCCCACTAAATTCACCGCCGTAATTTCGCCGCTTTCGGTCACTAAACGCATCCCTACCACATGTCGTGCTCGACAACTTGAACAGGCGCAATAGCGGCGCAATTCATCACCGCTAACCTTGTAGAGATCACCGTTTTGCCAAGTGATCTCCAGCTCACCGGAGCTTTTGATCAAGCGCACTTTCTGCGGCGGGTAAAGATTGGCGTTCACTAATTCTCTCCCTTTATAATCCAATTTGGGCTTGACTCAATATCTGTGCAAACACGGCCAACGGCTCATGCTGAAGACTGTCAGCGGTTGTTATGACAAGTGCTGACAGCAGGAAAGCAACTTAAACCGTTTCATCAAGCCACTGGCGCTTATCTGGAGTGTCCGCCCAAATATCCGATTCCGGTAGAGGATCCTGTTTTTCACTGACCACAGGCCAGGTTTTCGCCAACTCTGCGTTAATTTTCAAGAATTCGAGCTGGTCTTCAGGCAGCTCGCTTTCTTCATAAATGGCATCCACTGGGCACTCGGGTACACATAAAGCGCAATCAATGCACACCTCCGGATCGATCACCAAAAAATTAGGCCCTTCGTGGAAACAGTCCACCGGGCACACATCGACACAGTCTGTGTATTTACAGCGTATGCACTGCTCTGTTACAACAAATGTCATAGCCTATTCCCCCGCTGCTGTCATTTCGGTCGCGATGCGTTCGCTGGCCCAGCGAGCCAATTTACGCACGTCAGGATCATTGTCGTTTAAGGCAATCTCGACCAAGGGCATACCCTCTGGATGGGCAATTTCCCCTACCGCAGCCACTGCCGCCTTGCGCAAATTGCTTATGGGGTTTTCAAGACAAGCAGCCAGCGCGGGCATCGCCTGCACCGCGCCCAATTTGCCTATGGCTTCGGCAGCTTTTTCTTGCACTTGCCACATTGAGTCGCGAGTCGACACCACTAAGGCGTCAACGGAATCTTGAACATTGAGGCGCCCAAGTCCCTTAGCCGCCTCCACGCGCACCTGCCAATGATCATCCGACAAGCCTTTTATGAGTGCCTGCCCCACCTGTTCGGCACTGGCGTAGACCAGAGCGCCTATGGCGGTGCGGCGCACTTCAGGCTCGGCGTCTTTAGCCGCCACTGCCATCAACTGCGGCAGGTTTTCCTCCTCCTGCAAATAACCTAACAGACTCACTGCTTCGCGACGCACTCGGTCATCGGGATGGGTCAATAGCTTAATCGCATGGGAGCGAGCCGCTTTAATGCGCAGCTGTTTCAGGGAGCGCAAAATGGCGGCCAGCACAAAGGGGTCGTCCTCCTTTAAAGCTTCGATCAATGCCGGTGCCGCCGACGGATCTTTGAGGTCGGCCAGGGCATTGGCCGCGGCATTGCGCACGTTTTCATCCTCGGCGGTGAGCGAATTGACCAAGGCGTCCATCATGTCGCGGGGATCAAACTCATCGATAACCTTAGCCGCCTCCATACGCACGGCTTCATCGGCATCACTGAGTGCGAGTAGCAAAAGCTCCACGGCTTCGTCTTCAGCACTGTCGACTAGCTCCATCACCGCGACGCGGCGAATACCTGGGTCAGAATCGGCAAGACGCGTTGCGATCGAATCCAGCAAGGGATCGGAATATTTAGACATGGATCACCTCAGCTCAGCAGATAGGGAATATTGACGGTCACCGCATCGGTAGGGCAGTCTGCTTCACAGGGCATGCAGTACCAGCACTCGTCGTATTTCATATGGGCCTTGCCGGTTTCCTCGTTGATCCACAAAACATCAAGCGGGCAAACATCAATACAAGTGCGACACCCCTTATCGGCGATGCATTTATCGTCGTCGACAACGACGGGGACCATGGTAATTTGGGAAGCTGTTGGCATGGTTGTACTCCTCAATAATTCGGTTAGCTGGCCAGTTTTATGCGCAGTTGTTGGTATGCCATTTTTTCCTTGTCATTGAGCTCAACAACGTAGGGCTCAATGGATTTTTTGCGGCATGCCATTTGATTGTTGGCATCTTTGTAGAGCTGCACGTGACAGAACCAATTGCCATCGTCGGTCTGCGGAAAATCCACATAGTTGTGGTACAAACCCCAACGACTCTCCTGACGATAGAGAGAGGCGTAAGCCGCCATCTTGGCGCAGTCGAGAATGTGTTGCGCTTCATTTGCGCGCAGTAATTCGTGGGCATCTCTGGCGTAGAGTAAAGGTATGTCAGCTTCCATCGCATGCAAACGCGCCAGACCTATGTCCATTTTTTTGGTGACTTTAGGGGGCTGCAGGTAGTCGTTTACCAAGCGACGTACCTTGTATTCGAACTGATTGGGCGGAATACCATCGGTGCGTTTCAGCGGGGCCAGAATGCGATCCCGCTCGGCGGTGATATAGGCTTCATCCAGCTCCGGCACCTCGCGGTTGCGGGCAAACTCAGTGGCGTTTTCACCGCAAATTTGACCGTAAACAAACGCCCCCAGCATATAACTGTGGGGTATGGAGGCCATGTCTCCGGCGCCGTATAGCCCGGGCACCGTGGTTTCCCCTTTCTCGTTAATCCACACACCGGAAGCGGAGTGGCCGGCGCAGAAACCAATTTCCGAAATGTGCATCTCCACCATTTTGGTGCGGTAGTTGGTGCCACGGCCATCGTGGAAACGCCCTCGGCTGGGACGTTCATTGGTATGCAGCACGTGTTCAATTTCCTGAATGGTCTCTTCCGCGAGATGGTCGAGTTTCAGGAACACAGGACCATTTCCGCCCTGCAATTCGTTGTAAAACTCCATCATCATTTGCCCACTCCAGTAATCGCATTCAATAAAGCGATCGCCTTTGGCATTGGCGGTATACCCCCCCAGAGGGCCGGTTACGTAAGCACAGGCGGGCCCGTTGTAGTCCTTCAACAGAGGGTTGATTTGATAACACTCTAGCCCGGTGAGCTCGGCACCCACGTGATACGCCATGGAGTGGCCATCGCCGCAATTGGATGGGTTTTCATAAGTGCCAAACAGATAGCCTGATGCGGGTAAGCCAATACGTCCAGCGGCGCCGGTACACATAATCACGGCTTTGGCTCGAATCACCACCACATTGGCTTCTCGCGTGGACACGGCAATGCAACCACTGGCAACCCCGTCTTTGTCCTTCAATAACCGCACCGCTTGAAAACGGTTTTCAACCATCACGCGATGGCGGCGCAGGCGACGATAGAGAATTTTTTTGATGTTGTGACCTTCCGGCATTGGCAATACATAGGTTCCCAAGTGATGAACCTTTTTCATGTCGTACTCGCCGGTTTCGTCTTTCTGAAAATAAACACCCCAGCTGTCCAACTTTTTAATCATGTCAAAGGAGCGCTCGGCGTAGGCCATCACCCCCTTTTGCAACACAATGCCATCATTGGCGATGGTAATTTCTTTGACGTAGTCCTCTGGTGTGGAATGCCCAGGGACCACCGCATTGTTGAGGCCGTCCATGCCCATGCTGATGGCACCGGAGCGCTTGACGTTGGCCTTTTCCAAAAGCATCACCGACGCATCTGGGTTGTTCTCTTTGGCGGTAACAGCGGCTAGAGGGCCGGCAGTACCGCCACCAATAACCAAAATATCCACATCGATAACGGAAATATCTTCAGGTAATGCCATAGTTAATCCCCCTTTTTAGTAGCGTGTTTGGACGGATCACGCTCAATTTGGAAACGGTATTTGTAGGAATCGCCGCGGAAGGCGAGGTATTCAAAATCAATGGCCTTGCCATGACTGTCGCGGGTGAGTCGCTCGACCCACATCACCGGACTGCCCTGCTCCAGCTCTAACAAATTGGCGATTTCGGCATCGGCGGAACGCGCTTCAAGGCTGATTTCAGCGCGCCCCAAACTGATACCTATCTGGTTTTCTAGGAGCGGGAAAATATCGCCGCTCAAGTCTTTGGCAAACAAGGTTTTGCCCAACTCCATTGGGAAATAGGAACGATCCACCGATACCGGTTCACGGTTCAGATAGCGCACGCGAATCACTTCCACCACCCGTGCTTTGGCTTCCAGCTCCAAGCGTTCCTGCACATCTTTGTGGGCGGTGATTTCGCGAATACTCATCAACCGTGCCGAGGTTTCGTAGCCTTTCGGCTGCATGGCTTCATCAAATCCCTCCAGGTGCTGAACGTCCTGCATGGCCTTGGGTTTGCTGGCGAAAGTGCCTTTCCCCTGAGAGGAAAAAATCAATCCCTCAGCATGCAAATCCCGCAGCGCTTGGCGCACGGTAATGCGGCTGACGCCGAAGGTTTTCATCAATTCACTTTCAGACGGCATGCGCTCGTGCGGAGCGTATTCACCACCGAGAATTTGCTTTTTGAGGGTCTCCTTAATCTGGAGGTAGAGCGGTTGATGTGACATGTTTAAACGCGTTTCCGGGTTCATAAATAGTGGCTCCTAATGGCACCAATCGTACTTGTTATAACATGTCATATCAAGTGATAGATTCACTTTTTTGACTCTTTTTCTCAGGGTCAAAGTCATATCTCTCATCGCTGTAAGCACCGGCTGTTCACTGCGAAAAAATCATTTGCGCGGCAATTTTAGGTTGGCCAAAAATGTTGCTACCGCCGCGATATCCTCCTCGCTTAAACCCTTGGCAATCGTGGGCATCTGGCCGAGGGCAGCGTCTTTGCGACGGCCTTCGCGAAAATCCAACAGCTGCTTCTCAAGGTAGGCTTGGTGCTGGCCATCAATCCAAGGCGCTGGCGAATTGAGCTCAGCGTGGCAACTAGCACAACTCGGCAACTCGCCTTTCCCCTTTTCAAACAGGATCTTTCCGCGTTTAACTCGCCGTGCCAGTTCACTGCTCCCCGCTATATCTGCGGCTGTAAGCTCAGCAACCGGCGGGGGCGGCAGTTCCGCAAAATAGGCCGCAATTTTTGGTAGATCCTGCAGCTCCACCTCGGTGGTAATTGACTGCATTTGGCCACCGTCATTGTCGCGCTGCCCTGCCAAAAATTGCTTAAATTGGCGCTCGATGTAATCCACCTTTTGGCCAGCCAATTTAGGAAATTTTGCCATGACGCTGACGCCATCGGCGCTGTGGCATAGAGCGCAGATCTCCCATTCAGCCATACCAGATTTATCAATCATATCGGCGTTCACTTGGGCAACCGAACTCAGCTCAAACGCAGTCGCCACCTTCAGCACACTCCATAGAATTCGCTTTTTGGAATGGTGTGTAACTGAGTGCAGCCATTGTTCGTACAAAATTTTCATCTATGGCGTATGGGTGTCAGCAACAGAATCCACAGGCGTTGATTTGCTGCGAATGACACCCACCATAAATTGCGCCATAGGTTGAACATCAAATGGCGGATTCATCTGGGCAACCAACTCACCCCTGGGATTGATGACGGCAATGGCCGAGGTGTGCAACACATCGTAGTAATCACTGCCAGGCCGCTTTTCGGCAAAACGATAAGCCGCGTCCAGCCCTGCAACAAACTTGTCGATCTCTTCTTTAGCGCCCGTTACGCCAATATTGTCTGGGTCAAAATGGGCGAGGTATGACTTCAAAACCGGTTGATCCCGGGCTGGATCCACGGCGACAAACACAATTTCTGGCCGAATATCGGGACTGACACGCAACCCTAATTCCGCGCGCAGCGCTTCAAGTTTCATCAACGTCATAGGGCAAACCATTTTGCAACTGGTGAAACCAACGAAGGCTAACGACCAATGATTGAGTAGATCTGAACGACTGAAGGCTTCACCGTTTTGATTTACCAAAGAAAAATCCGGCAAGGGCTGGGGTGCATCTAAAACCGAAAACTCGTCGTTGGCGGCGCGAGCGCTGTGCCCAGCAAAACCCGCCAAAAACAAACCTGCAATAATTAAAATGGCGCGGAATTTCATTAGTGACCCCCTATGCTTTCGAACGCCTTGAGACTCTGTTCGCGGATATAACCAAGGCACTGTTTTTTCAGCGCAACAAATTCAGCGCTGGTGGCAATTTCTGGCGAGCGCGGCCGCTCGATGCCCACCTCGAGATCCGCAATCACCGACCCGGGGCTGGCGCTCATGACTAAAATACGGTCCGCGAGAAAA
This sequence comes from Cellvibrionaceae bacterium, assembly GCA_050289365.1. Classification (GTDB taxonomy): domain Bacteria; phylum Pseudomonadota; class Gammaproteobacteria; order Pseudomonadales; family Cellvibrionaceae; genus JBNKFP01. Next base: position 12,394 of record JBNKFP010000013.1, read on the forward strand.
ATAGCTTCATCGACGTCGTGGGTAACAAACAATACGGTGATGCCAAATTCCGACCAAATATTGAGTAGGTTTTCCTGCATGATTAAACGCGTTTGCGCATCGAGAGCGCCAAAGGGCTCATCCATCAACAATACGCTGGGATAATTAGCTAAGGCTCGCGCGATGCCGACGCGCTGCTGCATGCCACCGGACAGTTCGTTAGGCAATTTGTCGGCAATACTGCTAAGGCCGATCATGGCCAGAAAGGTATTGGCAATGGAATCGCACTCCTTGGCACTGTGTCCCGCCAAACGTGGGCCAAATGCAATATTTTGACGTACAGTTTTCCACGGAAATAAAGAGTACTGCTGAAACACCATGCCGCGATCAGGGCTAGGTTTGAGCACCTCTTGACCATCGACTAAGACTTTTCCGCTGGTTGGGTTGACGTAGCCGGCCACCGAATTAAGCAGGGTTGACTTGCCACAGCCGGATGGGCCAAGAATGCACACGAACTGGCCGGGTTTAATATCCAGACAGGTTCGCTTCACCGCAAGGTTGGCCTTTGCGCCATAACCAAAACTGATGGTTACGTCTTCAATAGCGATGTGCCCGCGATCCTTGGAGCGCACCCCAACACGGTTGGATTTGACACTTTCGCTACCTCTTAAACTCATGGACATATTCACATTAGCCTCTTCAAATAGTCTGTTCGCGCGGTGAAATGGGTACGGCTGTACTTTTTGCCGTGGATTTTTTTGGCAGGGGTTTCAGCGGCGTGGCGGCCACGAATAAAACCAGAGCAAGACTGAAAAAACCGAAACTGTTTAGCCAAATTCCCGCTGGCTCCAACATAAGTGACGTTGACGCACTCAAGCCTAAGATCGCCAAACCCACCACCCAGCTTGGAGTCGCACAACACACAACCCAAGACAGCGACAGCAAGGACAGGGATGCCATAGCAGCACCAACACCACCCGCAATCGCACAGGGTGTTTTACGTGTTTCACACACCTGAGCAGGACGACGTAATAATACCCACAGCAACGCCAACATTGCCCCTAACAACATAACGGCCAGGGCTTTTACGGGAGCGATATAAAGACTCCACTGTGCGATACCAAAACCGAAGTCATAATTCATGTAACCCAGTTCCAACAACCACTCGGCTTTTATAATCGCTAGCGTATCTCGCCAAGAAGGCGTCGATTCAATAATCACACGCACATTGCTCAACCAGTCATAACCTTTCATATAATTAGGGAATTGACCAAACTTGATCACCATGGCCAACAACTGCGTCCCGTAGTACAAAAATAAAAATCCGACACTGAAGAACGCAACAAATCGCCAATGGTTACGGGCAGTTTGACCAAGATGACGAAAGCGCTGCAACATAATGAATTGGCTACCTTTGCTTGGTCGTCCAGCGCAAGGCTGGGCTCATAATCAAGCGCACCAGGTAGGTGGACAGCGAGCCTAGACCACCAATCACCAACATGCCGACGATAATGTCAGGGTAATTAATTAACGAATACGCATTCCAAGTGAAATACCCTATTCCATATTGTCCCGAAATAATTTCCCCTGCGAGCAGTGAAAACCAACTCACCCCCATACCAATTGCCAAGCCAGCAGCAATGCTTGGCAACGCCGCGGGTAATACCACATGCCAAAATACTTGCAGCCGGGAAGCACCCAAGGACATCGCCGCACGCACTAACACTTCAGGGGTTTGGTCTACGCCGTGAACGGTATTGAGGATAATGGGAAAAAGCGCACCGAGAAAAGTGATGTAGATAATCGAGGACTCTTCGGTAGGCCACATTAATATCGCCAGGGGTATCCACGCGACGGCGGGAATGGGGCGCACAATTTCAATATAGGGTAAAACCATGGCACGAATGTGTTTGGAACGTCCCACCAATAGGCCCATTAAAATGCCCAAACCAACAGCAATCGAATAGGCAAACAGTATGCGCCTTAAACTCACTAAAATATGAATGTAAAATTCCCGTTCGCCAAGGTGAGTAATAAAGGCGGCACCCACCTTTAGAGGTGCAGGTACGTTTTCGAAATTGATAAAAAAATTAAAATTGTATTTTGTTGCAAAGTGCCACATTAGCACTCCACAAATCATTGACAATGCGCCGATCACAATACTGACAAACTTAGCCGGCGGACGCCATTTAGCAACATGTGGCACAGTATCAATCTCCGCAGCCGGGGTCGGAACCATAATGCCTTCTACAGTATTGTCACTCTGTTCGATAGGCACTTGTTTCGCAATAATTGACGGACTAGCAGGAGTAGGTTCCGCCAAAGGCCGACTCGCATCTTCTGTTGCGCCTATCGCGGATTCATTCTTAGCGTAAATTGCACTCATTGTATTCACTCATTCATCGCGAGTTGTGCGCCGCCTCGGCGGCGACGCTATCAGGTGATCTATTGAGTTATTGCTCTACCGCTAAATTCCAGATACGGCATTTTCAGGGACTAAAGTCGCCAAGGCATCATCCAACTTCATGACTTTGCCTTTCATTTTGGCGGCATAGGCATCGGCATCGGGCTTGCGTAAAAAAGTGGTGAAGCCAGATTTGGTTTGCACAAAAAACGCCGTTTTACCAAACAGTTTTAAACCGGTATTTTTGTCATAAACATAGGTCGCATTTAGTTTGGCACCCGTCTCTTGAAAACTGTTTATGGCTTTTAGAAAGTCCACCGCATCGCCGTATTCCGATATGCCATCCCGTGAATGCCAAATTTCCAAGGGCAATTTAGCGTTGACCACGGCAGGATCGACGACCTTCTTTTTCTCGGCATCATAATCTTTACCCATTTCCTTGTAGGCTTTTTTCAGGTAATCCTCAGTTATCCATTCTTTTAAATCCAACGGTGGTACAGCTTTTTCACGCACCAATACTTGGTGGTCTAATTTAAGGGCATCTGTCCACTGACTTTTAATTGTGGGGTCCAAAGTTAAATGGCCACCTTTAGAAAAATAGATATAGAGCACTTCTTTTTCTACGCCAGTCCACTTTTCCATCAGGTCGACTGCACGCACAGGATCTTCGCGAATCCAGTCACCGGCGGCGTAAATGGCTTTAATAAACGCGACCGCAATTTCCGGGTATTCGCTGACAAAATCCTCGCGTATCACCACTCCGTGTAAATAGGGGACGGATGTCTCGCTACCATCATAGATTTTGCGACCCGTACCACGAAATTCCATCAATTCTGACCACGGACAAAAATCCGCGTGAGCATCGATTTTTTTCGCTGCAATATTAGCCGCGCCCACAGCAGGACTTTGGTTTTTTAACCCATACTTATCGGACGGAATACCATTATCTTGCATGGCTTTTAACAACATTCCCCAGGCAGCGCTCCCAACCGGTACGGACACATCTTTACCAACCAATTGGTCAATGCTGTAAATGGGAGAAGAAACGGGCACCACAATGGCATTACCACTGCCTTTCAAGTTGTATCCAGTACCCGCAATGTATTTGGTGCGTAAAGATTCCGTCTCTTGAAATTTGGCGCCATTGACGATCAAGGGATAATCCCCCATCACCCCAATATTCAATTTGTTTGCCATCATTTGATTGGTAATGGGGCCTCCAGATGAGTAATCACTCCAACTGATGTCATAGTCAACGTTTTTATACTTACCGGTGTGAGGTAAATATTTTTCGAGCAATTTTAATTCTTTCACCACAATCCCGGCGGTGTAGGTATCGGTGCACATGCTTTGGTGGCCAATGGCGATGCGCACGGATTTGGCATCGGCAACGTTGGCCGCTGACGCAAACGCCACAGCAGCGCTCGAATAAATTAACCACTTACTAAAATAGGATTTAACTTGACGGCTGATCATTGTTTTCACTCCTCACGTTTGGTCTCTATATCGAACAAACCCCACTGATACTTGGCCTGCAGTCGACTACTTGTAATAACATGTCATATCTACCTGACATAGAGGCGCATAACTTGTGCCAAACTTTGCGGATCAAGCGCATACAATCTATAAGTCATTATTTTTAATAGCGATTTAAGCTTTGTTTGAGCTGAGAACAAAAACGGTATTTGATCGACCCTATGCCCAGTTTGAGAGCACACGCAGCTTTTAGTCCCCCACACTGGGCAATAACAAGAAAAACGGCTGTCGCAAACTAATACAAGTCATTCATTACGACACATTTGTATTCGCAGCTAAAAATGGCAGCATCTTGCATGGGGTAGCAATGGTCTATGTGCTACAACGTCTTCCTGTACTCGTTCTCTTACACCATGCACGAGTATCAGAAATAAATTCATTGCCTTGACAATCACTTTACTCGATAATTATCCAATCTCTCGTAGCTCTCGAATGCATTAGGTTGCGGGTTTAACGCAGCTAGCTGCTCGTCCTAAGTGCATGGTCTCCGCTTTGCTCCGGCTCGCCTTCTGGAGAGTTACATTGACCAGGCACAAAAGGTGGGCGAGACGATTGCATTGCCATTTGGGGCTCACTAAGCAAAGGTAGCTATGTCTACTCTGTCGGTTTATTCGAAGGCTATGATGGCTGACCGAATATGAAAGATCGTCCGATGCTGATTCGCCTCTTTGCGATCAATTTCTGGGATTCCGACGGCTATTTCACCTGCAGCACCTATTGCGGCGCAAAAAATACTGATGCTTGACTTCACAGCCATGAAGCAAAAAGAGGCTTTGAGTGACCCAGCAGATCCCAGGGATGTTCAGTCGTATAATGTTGATTCTGTGCTCGAATCGCCCTTGTCAAACAACGACGCTGAAACCTTTGAAACGGCCTACTATAACTACGCTAAGAGTGGTGGTGAAACCGTGCTAAAACCGGGCTGCAGCTACTTAGTGTCACTGTCGTATTTAATCGTAGAAAAGATTGGTCCAGGGAAGCTACAACCGAATGTTCGTTTTCAATGGTTTGAGCCAAAAGGGGAAGGCCTGCGACCACTGGGCGTTATGGTATTGGCCTAACGTCTGTAATTGATGGACACAATGCCCGAGTCGGTCTGTATTATGACAGGGTCGATACAGGAGATGATGGCACCAAAATGATCAAACTGGGTTTACAGCTGAAAATATAATGAATAACAACGTCAGGTAGATAGCTTTCTGCCTAACGTCTCACACAGCCAAAACATAATTTGCAATTGTTCCCATCATATTGAAGTCCGACGCTCTCAATATACATCCGACATGTAAGTAACTCGATCACTACACGATTTTAATTTTGACTCACTCGACAATAACTCTCTGTCGTATGCACAGCTTTTTTTGCGGTGTTTAATAGAGCCCAAATCCAAAGCGTCCCTTATTTTCCAGCCCTATTTGCGCTATTTCCCACCAAGTCACTCATGTTATTTTGATGAGCTTCGCCGGCTAATTAATTCAGATACGGTTACAAATTTATATCCCTTCCTTTTTAACGACCGAATGATTTCTGGGATTGCCGCCATGGAATTTCTCCGTGAATCAAACATAACATGCATCAGAATGATTGAACCGGGAGAAACCTTTTCTAGCGTGTACTGAATCAACTTTTCAGACGTCGAATCTAAGGGTAAAACACTGTCCGGCTCCACATTCCAAGTTACCGTAGTGATATCCTGTTGCATTAAATAATAGGGGAGCAGAAACAACTTTCTACCATAAGGTGGTCTAAATGTGATATCTCCATTGTAGCCAGCTTGCTTAAGCAATTGGCTCGTTCTCGTCAGTTCATCCCCAATAAAACGGTATGGTTTAAAAACCATGCGCTGGTGAGTGTAGGAATGATTGCCGACCTCATGGCCCGCGGCTATGATTTGTTTTGCCTGATCCATATTGTTGGCAATGGCTTCCCCCACCAAATAAAACGTAGCTTTAATACCACCCTCTTGCAGTATTGCCAAAATTTGTTCGGTTTTTCCGACTGTGGGCCCATCATCAAATGTAAGGGCTACCAGCTTGTCGTTGGTCTCCACTTTAGCCACAAGTTCACCAAAGAGCTGAAACGACTCATCTTTACTCACCTTATTCATAATAAATATGGCAAGTAGCCCGAACACACTAAAAACAAATGATAACTTTAAATATTTCACTCAACACCTTACGAAAAATAAGAAGAAAAAAGCGGCAATGAATTTAAAGAACACGCTTCCGCATTAAAGCGCAGAAACCGAATCTCAAAAAGAGTCAACAACTCTACAAAAAACGACGTCCTCCGCATCGACCACTAAGATTGATCTTCACTTTTATACTCTAAGATATCCCCTGGTTGGCACTGCAAGTACTCACAAATTTTTTCCAGCGTACTAAATCGAACGCCACGCCCCCGCCCAGCCTTCACCACTACCAAAGCTCACACTGACCGCGCGAAGCCCTGGTGGATTATTAAAAGTGATTAAAATACTGAACAAGACGTGTGCAATGACACTACCGGGAACCGTTACGAGTAACATCAATGAGAACCACAAAAGGTGTTTAACCACGTTTTGGCTAAAATATTTTGCAGCAGCAAATAATTTGAACAATAAAAACTAATGACACAAACCATAAAAACAACCAGAGTTGGGACCAGTAAAACGCTCATTAAAGCCGCTTTCTGCTGGGGTGTTATTAATTCCGGTGAATAGGTCAATCCTATCGAATCAGCGAATTGCTGACTTAAAACCGACAGATGGCTAGCCAGCACACACAGCGCTAGGACTGCGGTCAATACCTGCATGAGTTGCATGCTTATGACATGCGCTCAGCGCTCGAAATCATCATGGTTAAACCCTCATTAATTGACACATAAAATGATTAACAAACGCATTAAGCTAAGCCGAGCGATACTTTTTATTTCAATAATGTTGGTGACTGCAAACCTGCTATTTAAAACGATTTCAACTATAGTTATGGGGCGCTCCTGAGAAACTCATAATAACAAATCGCAATGCTGAGACCAAAGATGAAACACCTATTACTTTTAATAGGATTGCTCGTAAGTGAATACCAACTCGCATATGCGGAGCTCGATGTGATCGAGGTTTCCAGTGAAGACGTTTTGTTTAAACTAAGCCTACGAGAATTGTTGGATGTGCGTGTTGTTACCGCAGCCACAGGCATTGAGCAGCGAGTTAAAGACGCACCCGCGGCCATCACCGTGATCGAAGCCGCCGAGTGGCAAGCCATGGGTGCGAGAACATTATTTGAAGCGATTAATAACACACCTGGTGTACATATCAGCAAAGCGCAAACCGCGATTGCGAATAGTAAACCCATTATTCGCGGTTTGTCAGGCACCTTTGGCCAGCAAGTGCTGGTGATGTTAGACGGTATGCCCTTGCGACGCATTCGCGATGGCGGTTCGTTTATCGGTCAGCGTATTCCTCTGGCCGGCGTCAAGCGAATCGAAATCATCCGAAGTCCTGGATCGGTAGTCTATGGCGCAGATGCGATGGGCGGTGTCATTAATCTGGTCACTTATGAAAGCGAGCAAATGCCCAACCAGGTAGCTTTGCGGGCCGGTAGCTTCAATAGTGTTGATTTCGAGATGACCAGTTCATTTAAAAAGGCGGATCATTTTTTTCAATTTGTTTTCACCAGCCAGCAAGCCGACTCCGACCCGAACAATGTCATCTCAGAAGACTTACAAAGCTCCCTGGACCAAGTATTTGATACACAAGCGAGCCAAGCCCCAGGCGTTTTCAATGACGATTACGATATTTTAAACTTTCGCGGCAAATGGCAGTGGCATTGGTTGGACGCCAATGCCTTTATTTGGCATAACCGAGGCTCCGGCACAGGCGCAGGTATATCCCAGGCTTTAGATCCTGATGGCTGGGCTAAACAGCGTTTGGAAATGGTTAACCTAAACTTCGATTTATCCTCTTGGGTGACTGGCGAACTGAAACTCAAAACCACCTATCGAAGGGTGCGGACAGACGTATGGTTTAACGTGTTCCCGGCCGGTGTAACACTGCCCGTTGATGTGGATGGCAACATCAATTTCGCTAATGTCGACCGTGAAGTTAACTTTCCTGACGGGGTGCTCGGAACCCCAGGCGGCGATAACAGAGCACAATGTATTGCATTGGAGCACGTACTCGATTGGCAGAGTCACCTTTTACGCTGGGAGGTGGGTGCTGAACATATTCAAGTTCATGCTCACGAAAGCAAAAATTTTGGTGCCGGTGTGTTACCGGCTACGGTGACTCAGGCGGGTTCCGAGCTGATCGATGTGACCAAGACCCCATTCATTTATTTGCCGGATAAAGCCCGCAATATTCAATACATCTCTCTTCAAGACCAATGGCGATTTCATCCTGATTGGTTAGCGACCCTGGGTGTTCGCGCAGATCACTTCAGTGATTTTGGCTCGAGTATCAATCCTCGTATAGGACTGAGTTGGGATCTGAGTGAGAATGTCGTACTGAAAGCGTTTAGCGGCAGTGGCTTTCGCGCACCAAATTTTGTCGACCTTTATTCTCAAAATAACCCTGCTGGACTTGGCAACCCCGATCTGGATGCAGAATCCATCCAGACGTTTGAAAGCGGCCTAACTGGCACCTTTTTAGCGTCAGACCAATTGCAATTGGATTTCAGTCTGTTCAAATACAACAATGACAATATTATTCGATACGAACCGCAAGGGGGTGTGCAAATAGCCACCAATGGCGGCGAACAGAGCGGACGCGGATTTGAGACCCAGTTAAACTGGCGCATCAATGAGACCACCAGCCTCAAGGCCAACTACTCTAAATTGTCCAGTAAAACCGATGATGGAACGAATCTTTCGGCTGTGCCAGGGCAGATGGCCAACCTCGGTTTGTTTGTGAGACCGCCTTATTGCAACTGGTACATTGGTGCTAAATGGGTAGCGGATCGTGAGCGCAGCGCCAGCGACAATCGCCCCCCGATTAACGACTACCTGTGGATAAACACCCGCCTGGAAAGCAATTGGCACAACTTCACCATCGGCCTTACCATCAACAACTTGTTGAATGAAGACGCCCGCGAACCGTCCAATAAATTTATCACCAATGACTACCCCTTAGACGGCCGATTAAGCCAAGTGGACGTTCGCTACAATTTCTAACCTGTTAGACTGATTGTATTTCAAACTTTTTGCTTGTTTTTTAACCACCAATAAGACCTGCATCACACCGTTGATTTATGCGCCACTTTACAATAAGCGGCGAAATTAAATTAACCCGCTAGAGATATTTAACCGTAACCGCAAACACAAGGGCATTGGCAACTCAGCCCAAGGTGTGTTTTTCATAACGTGTTATTTCGAAGGCGCAGTATGGTGCAAATCCAATGCCTCACCACTATTCCAAAGCAACGCAGTACACAGCCGAAACACCCCTCACCCAGGCCGATCTACTGGTGGACTTTATTCACCAAATCGGAACAGAAGTCGTTTTTGGTGTACCTGGAGGAGCAATCGAACCGTTTTACAACGCCCTAGCCCGCAGCGAGCGCGTTGGAGGGCCAAGAATAGTGACCGCTCGCCACGAAAGCGGCGCTGCATTTATGGCCGATGGTTACTACCGTGAATCCGGCAAAATGGGTGTGGTGTGCACCACCACAGGCCCAGGGGCAACCAACTTAATGACTGGGGTGAGTTCAGCTATGGCCGAACACATCCCCATGTTAGTGATTACTGCGCAAACACCACTACCCAAATTTGGTCGCGGCGCTTTGCAGGAAAGTAGCTGTACCGCGATTGATACCGTCGCCATGTTAAAACACTGTACGGTATTTAATACCCTCGTGTCCCATGCGGACCAATTACAGGCGAAGCTCATTTCCGCAACCATGTCAGCGCACCGTAAACCTGGCGGCCCTGCGCACATAAGCGTACCCTCTGATGTACTGCGCAGTCAGGCCAAAGGCAAAACTCGGCTGCATGTGGATTTACTCGTTAACTCATTTGGGTCTATGGATACATCCGCTACCCATCGCCTACAGCAAAAATTAGTGCGGGTTGATAGCGTAGCGGTTTACATCGATGGTGGCGTAGGCGCGGCAACCGACGCCGTTGTGGAATTTTGTGAGCTGACCAACTCCCCATTTGTAGTGAGTTTAACGGGCAAATATTGGGTCGATGAATCCCACCCGCTTTACCGAGGTGTCTATGGATTTGCTGGACATTCGAGTGCAAAAGAATTATTTGAAGACGATGTGGATTTAGTCTTGGCTGTCGGTGCGGCCATGGATGAACTCTCCACGAGCGGCTGGGATAGCCAATTGTTAAACTCCAAGCTGGTACACATAGATAATAATACTGAGCACTTTTTCCGCTCACCCATGGCTAACTTACATGTGGCCGGCAATATAGAAAATATATTTTCCAGTCTCAACCAGTACGTTCGTGAGCAACGCCTCAAAGGCCGACGCTGGCTTTGTTGTTCCCCAGCGGATAACGCAACTCCAAATATTTACGGCGGCATGAGCAGCATTAACAGCGACGCAGAAGCACTCGTTGCAAGCAACCCAGTCAAACCGCAATATTTAATGAAGTTTTTTAGCGATCATTTACCTGTGGATACTCGTATATTCATTGATGCAGGCAATGTCTGGGCTTGGATAACACACTATTATCAAAATACCTGTACCCAAGGTCTATTGCGCTCGGGGATGGGCTTAGGTGCAATGGCGTGGTCGGTTGGGGCTGCAGTCGGTTCAGCCATTGCCAATCCTTCAGTGCCCACTGTGTGCCTGGTTGGTGATGGGGCTTATTTGATGAGCGCTCAAGAAATCACAGTCGCTGCCGAACACCACCTGCCTGTGATATTTATCGTGTTAAATGATGCAGCCTATGGCATGGTCATGCACGGGCAACAACTGGGCGGTGCGGAGCCCGTTGGTTGGCAGTTATTATCCATTGATTATGCCGCCATAGCCGCTGCAATGGGAATTCACAATATTGTGATCGAACATGCAGATGACTTAACAAAATTAAATTTTGATGAACTCACACAACGGCGCGGGCCAACCTTAATTGATATCCGCATCGACCGCAATCAAGTGCCCCCGATGGGTCAGCGAGTGCAAAGCCTTGCGACATTTACACCCGGCGCCTAGGGATAAGATGAGACAACGTTATGAAATCATCACATCCAAATTTTCAATATCGAAAACGCATGGGTACTGCCATTACTTTGGAAAAACCCGTCCAAAATAACCCTTACGCTACCCAATCACGCTTTACTGCAGGCTACGAACACAGTCAATTGGTTGGCACCATTTGTGTCAGCGAATTACTGTTGTTGCAGCTAAAAGGTGACAGGCCCAAACCTGACGAAGCGCGACTGCTTGAAGGATTACTCGTTGCACTAGGCAATCTAGGCCCACGTCACTATGCGGTACGTGCGGCTATGGTGGCGGGGTTAAGTAAATCCCGCAGCGAGCATTTATTGCCAATTGGTTTGATTACCGCGGGAGGGGACAATGACGGTTGCCAAGAAGCTCAAGCTTGCCATCAATTTATTACCGAGCACTTAACTCAACCTGCACAGCAATGTGCATTTCTTTACCGCGACAATGCGATCGAGCCCTATGACCCAGTACCCGGTTTTGGTGCGACCTATGGCACCCCAGATTTGGTGCTGGCCCGATGTGTAAAGCAATTACAACGCCTCATGCCCGGTGGCACGGTTTTACCTTGGTGTGCAGAATTCATAGATTGCCTTGACCAAACCAACCAAGGGTGGCTGGCCTCGGGATTGTGCGCTGCAGTGTGCGTGCAATTGGGTATTGGCGAAAGAGAAACCGCAGCGATTTTTCAGATGGCAATAGCCCCTGGCATTTTATGCCATGGCTTTGAACAAACCCACAAACCCATTACGGCAGGCCCCATGCTAAGCGACAATGACTATGAATTGCAAAAAACCTAACCCCCTGCCCTGGGATCGACATAATCATAAAATTATTTCAACGATTGGCAAGTGGCGCGGCGGCGAAGATGTCGATATTCGAGGGCAATTATTACTGCAGGAATTATTACCCAAATTGTCTTACATGCAGTTGCAAGTGTTAAATGCCACGGGGAAATCGATTGACACAAAACTCGCCCAATGGCTTGAAAAAAGTTTTTTTTTGGTGAGCTATCCCGACGCACGTATTTGGTGCAACCAAATTGCTGCATTTGCCGGGTTACAACAAGTTAGTCCAACTGCGGGTGCGGTTTCTGCCTGTTTGGCTGCTGACAGCCGCGCATACGGCAGCAGCCAAACCCAATGGTTGGCAATGACGACCTTGATAGCCCTCGTTAAACAGCACGCTGACGGTAAAAGTTTAAAAGATCTGGTTGCTCGATTCCCTATCAAACACGGTTTACCCGCAATTATGGGTTTTGCCCGTCCAGCGGATAAAACAGACGAGCGTTTAGCCCCAATGCAAAAAATATCGATTGGCTTAGGTTTCCTGCCAGGCAAATACCAGCGATTTGCTGATCAATTGTCCGAATATCTACATCAAAACTTTGGTGCGCAAATGAATATTGCCGGTTATATG
>JBNKFP010000014.1:0-5163 GCA_050289365.1 Cellvibrionaceae bacterium
GCCGCGATGCAGGGCTAGGCGCGGGTATTGCTCTTCCGACAGATAGATATAGGGGTAGGATTTATCGTCACGCAACAAAATATTGTAGGGCGGGCGCTGGGCTTTAATCAGATTCTGCTCAAGCACCAAAGCCTGAGCTTCACTGCCCGTAACGGTCACTTCAATATTGGCGATTTTGCGCACCAGAGCTTCGGTTTTGGCCGACAACCCCGATTGCCGAAAATAGCTGGTCACCCGATTTTTTAGATTTTTGGCTTTACCAACATAGAGAATCTGACCTTGTGCATCATACATTTGATACACGCCGGACTGACGGGTTAAATGACTTAAAAATGATTTATGGTCGAATTGGCTCACGAATCTGGGGCGCGCTCAAAGAGGGTTTGCCAGAGGAACAGCAATGGCAAGTCACCCTTATTCCAAACTATTCCATTATGTCGATATCAAGTATCTTGTATTTGACGGCTAACAAGGTTAATTCAACATCACTGTGAATATTCAGTTTTTCAAAAATGCGGTAGCGGTAACTATTGATGGTCTTGGGGCTCACACAAAACGTATCGGCAATGGTCTGCACCTTGGCGCCGTTGGCAATCAATATGGCAGTTTGCAATTCTCTTTCCGACAAACTTTCAAAAGGAGACGCACCGGCTTTGGGGCCCGAGAAGCTGCGCAGCGCTAATTGTTGGGCGACATTGCTGCTCATATACCGGTTACCGGACACGACGGTTTTGATGGCGTCAATCATTTCATCAAAATTCGCACCCTTAGTGACATAGCCACAGGCGCCTGCCTTCATTAACCGCTCCGGATACATATCATCGGAAAGCGAAGTAACGGCAATGATCTTCACATTGGGATTGTAAGCGAGAATTTTTTTAGTGGCTTCGAGCCCACCAATACCAGGCATTTTGACATCCATCAAGACGACTTCTGGTTTTGTCTCCCGCGCCAACTGAACAGCTTCTTCACCGGATTTGGCTTCGCCTGCTATATCGAATCCGGGCACGTCTTCGAGCATGCGCACTATGCCCATGCGCACTAAATCGTGATCATCCGCTACAATTATTTTTGTCACTATAGGTAAAACCTCTGCTACTGGTGGTGCAGTGCAGCTTTTTGACGGCTACACCAATAAACATCCAAGCAAATTCCAAGAGCGTCAATTTACCACTGTACCCACCCCATTCCTAGCCTTGGCACAGAGAAAAGAGTCATGACTTAGGCAAACATCAAAAAATGGTTCATTATTTTTTGCCGCAACCATTTAATGAAACGTTGATCTCCAGCGCTCCGCCTCAATATCGCGCAGTCACAAAGTTGGGTGGATGAAGCGAAAGGTCAAATTCAGCCTCTCTTCACAATACGTCTGAGTTTTGGGCAAACCATGGTGCCAATATTGTTGTGTGGTGCCCGCCATGATCAACAAATCGCCATGTCGCAGCTCAACCGCCACGTTATTGTCACGCTTATTTATTGATTTAAAAACGAACTTTCGCGTGGCACCCAGCGATAGAGATGCAATCACCGGTTCAGGCCCTAGAGCTTTCTCATCATCTGCATGAAAGCCCATACCATCCGTTCCAGTACGATATCGGTTTAGCAATACGCTATTAAACTGGGCATTACACTGCAATTCAATCAAACGTTTGATTTTCTCCAAGAACGGCGTCCAAGGCTCTGGAATAAAGGTTTTTTGGGAGAAGCGATAAACCGCCTCTGCATTCCCAACCCAGGCTTGCATACGTGGTATTTTATGAAATTTACCAGCAACCCGAATCAACGGTCTTTGCCAATTCATCTCCGCGACACACAATTGCTGCAAGGTAGTCGCTTGTTGTGATTTTAGCCATCCAGGGTAATAATCTACCTTGGCGTCATGAAGGGGAAGATGCTGAACCGTTTCACCATGAAATAAGTCGCCCTGCATAGAGTTACCGTTAAATGAAATGTTGGCTGAGAATTTGGGGTTCCGGTTCCAAAACAATGTTAAATTTCGCGGCGACACTGTTAATAATGTCGTCGGCAAATTTTAGGAGATTTACTAAGTTCTGTCTCTTGGGGTTGGTAATAATTAAGGCATGTTGAGAATGGATAAAAAAACCGTTTCCTTCGCGCCCTTTCCAACCCGCTTGCTCTATTAACCAAGCTGCGGGCAATTTAACAAAATTGGTATCCGCAACAGAAAAACTGGGCATACGCGGGTAGGTTTTTTTTAAGGTTTCAAACTGATTGATGCCAATGATTGGATTCTTAAAAAAACTTCCACTATTGGGAATGAGATTTGGATCAGGTAATTTTTCTTGACGGATTGAGCAGACTGCGCGAAAGACATCCTGCGCGGTAATCACCGCCTTGCTACCAGGTTGCAATTGAAGGCAGTCATTTAATCCAGGGTAGGATAAACAGGGATTAAAATCCGTGCACAATTTAAAGGTGACGTGCGTTATGGCACCGAGACCACGGTATTTGTTTTTGAACACACTGTCACGGTAGGCAAATTGACAATCCTCTGCATTCAACTCGCTGACCTGCAATGAATTAAAATTAAGCCAGGTAACCGACTCGACAACACTGCCAACCTCAACACCATAAGCACCAATATTTTGAATCGGCGCCGCCCCCACTGTGCCGGGAATCAAAGCGAGATTTTCCAATCCGTACAATTCATTCTCCACGCAATGAGCCACCCAATCATGCCAGTTTTGGCCGGCGGCAACGCGAACCCATAGGTTACAGTGCTCGCGTTTCATTTCCTGCCAGCCCTGTTCGGCCATCAAAATAACGAGGCCACGCTGAAATTCGGGCAGCAATACATTACTGCCGCCACCCAGCACAGCAATGGGTAAATGATGAGTCTTTGCCCATTGCTGTGCCTGAATCAATTCGGCGGTATTTTGCGCGGAGCAAAACCACTCAGCATGGCAGGGCAAAGCCATGGTATTGAGTGATTGTAAATTGACGTTTTTCTGAATTTGCACAGTGTTTTCAGTTGACCTGCTGCTGTTTGAGCACAGCAGACAAAAGCCCTTCAGACGCCTCCTCAACCAAATCCAGGACCTGTTCAAAACCCGCTTGCCCACCATGGTAAGGGTCTGGAACTTCCTTGTTGGCACAACTGGCAAAATTCAGAAAAAGCCCTAAATATCCCTTATAGCCAGCGGGACATAATGCTTTTAAATTCGCTAGATTTTGATTATCCATAGCCAATATATAATCAAACAGAGAAAAGTCCGCCACGGTCACTTGACGGCCACGCTGCTGACTTAAATCGTAACCTCTTTTTTTTGCAGCCTGCTGACTGCGACTGTCCGGCGGTTCACCGATATGCCATGACGAGGTGCCAGCGGAATCCACTTCAATGCAATGTGACAATCCAGCGGCTTCGACTTTTTGGGCAAAAACGCCGTGGGCTGTGGGCGACCGGCAAATATTGCCAAGACACACCATTAAAACTCGAGTGGGCTTCATACTCTCTCCTCCAACAATTGGCGCACGCGCTCTAAATCCGCTTCGGTATCGACTCCACCCGGTACCGGCGCGCAACTGGGTTCAATATGAATTACGCGGCTATTGGCTAAAACTCGCAGTTGTTCTAGCTTTTCCCAGGATTCCAATTCCGCCATCGGCCAAGTAACAAATTCGTGCAGTAAACCGACTCGATAGGCGTAAATCCCCAGGTGCCGGTAGGCCTCAAATCCCTGGGGCAACTGCACAAGCGCATCGCCAAAATATTCTCGCGCATAGGGAATCGGAGCGCGTGAAAAATAGAGTGCGCGCCCCTGTTGGTCTTTCACTACCTTGACGGCATTGGGGTCAAACAGGGTTTCTGCGTGGGTGATGGGTTCACACAGTGTGGACACGCTGGCCAACTCAAAGCGTGCGAGATTTTTAGCCACTTGGTTGATGACTTGCGGTGGCATTAGAGGTTCGTCGCCTTGTAGATTAACAACAATCACATCGTCCGCCCAGCCATAGGTTTGCGCCACTTCCTGTAGCCGATCTGTTCCAGACGGGTGATCTGCACGGGTCAAGCAAGCCTCGCCACCAAAACCCGCCACGGCATCCACAATAATTTGTTCATCCGTGGCTACCACCACTTGCGCACCATCGCTTAGCTGCGCTGTTTCCACTACCCACTGAATCATCGGTTTGCCCGCTAGGATTTTTAGCGGTTTCTCCGGCAACCGAGTAGAACCTAGGCGCGCGGGAATGACAATTTTGAAACTCATAAATAGGTCCTATTGAGAAGTCGCTGCCGTTTTATTGCGTACGCTTTCTGCAATTTTATTCAGCAAAAACTGTTGACACGTCTCCGGCAAATTCATGGCGACTTGCAGCGCCCACCAATCGGGGCCAGCAAATGCCTGACACTTTACCGCATCTTTTTCGGTCATCAATACTTGCTGATTATCGCAACCAGCAAAATCAGCAGCGCTATATTGATGATGATCGGGGAAACTGCGGGTTGCACCGTCAAACCCCAATTGACGCAACTGCTGGAAAAAGCGCTGTGGGTTGCCAATGCCAGCAATCGCCTGAGCGCCGACCAAGGGCAGTCGGTCGATAGGCATCAATTCTCCGGTGCGAATATTTTTCCAGTTCACTGACACCATTTCCGTGGACCACATTTTATTCTGCGGTAAGAGTACATCCCGTTGGTTGTGGCCATTGACCAAAACACAGTCAACTTGAAGCAAGCGCTCAGGCGCTTCGCGCAATGGCCCCACCGGCAGTAACCAACCGTTGCCTAAGCCTCTCTGACCGTCAATGAGGGCGATCTCAATATCCCGCGGTAACCGGTAGTGCTGTAAGCCATCATCACTCAAGATCACATCGCAATCCGTCGTGGTCAACAGACATTTCACCGATGCGATACGATCACGACCGACCGCAACCGGACAGCCACTCAGTCGCGCGATCAATACAGGCTCATCACCATAGATGGCCGCTTGCCCATCAACCGGGACCATTTGGGATTCGGTTACTGTGCCTTTGTATCCGGAAGCAATTACCCCAGGTCGATAATCCTGACCGCGCAATAACTCGATCAAAGCCAAAATTAAGGGCGTTTTTCCGGTGCCGCCCACCGCGATATTACCGACTACGACGATAGGAATAGGCAGGGGTTGCTGCTGGGCAGTATGACGGCGGCGACGTATA
>JBNKFP010000014.1:5173-24702 GCA_050289365.1 Cellvibrionaceae bacterium
GAGCAGTGCAAACACAAGAGTCAAGGGTGCGAGCAGCAATAGCCAACTGGGTCGTTGATACCACTGCTGCTCTACAGACTCTTGAAGCACAAATTTGACTCTTTTTGCGGCAAAAAGGGCAAGACCTGCCCCTTAGAAATTGAGATCCGGACCCTATTCCGAACCTTTCTCAGACTCTGGACTCTTGGTGGTCATACTCAAATTGACGTATCCCAAACGTCCCGCCGCGTCCATCGCTTGCACCACGGATTCATAAGGCACTTTAGCATCAGCGGTGATGATGAAGGGAATATCCGTCTTACCTTTACCCTGCTCCTCAATAGCGGCCATTAAGGTTTTGAGTTTTGAATTGACCAAAGCTTGGCCATTTACCGAGTAGCCGCCACTGACATTGATCAGGACCTCAATTTGTTCCGGCCGCTCAACTGAAACCTCACCCTGGGCTTCAGGAAGCTCCACTTTCAAATGGGTTTCTTTCGTAAAAGTGGTTGAGACCATAAAAAAAATCAGCAACAAAAACACCACGTCAATGAGCGGTGTCAGATTGATGCCTTCTTCGTTTTTTGCTTGTCGACGAAATTGCACTGGCGAGACCCTTTTGACTTAGGTTTTTAAATCTACACGACGCTCACTGTGCAGCGCATCAACCAACTTAACGGCTTCTTGCTCCATGGTAACCACCAAAGAGTCCATACGACGCAGGAAAAATCGGTGGCTGATCATGGCTGGGATAGCGACGGTCAGACCCGCAGCGGTAGTGATCAAGGCTTGTGAAATGCCGCCCGCAAGCACTCCAGCGTTGCCGGTCCCTTCCACCATAATGGAATTAAACACGGTAATCATACCGAAGACCGTGCCGAGCAAGCCCAATAACGGCGCCACGGCAGCAATGGTGCCAAGGCTGGTTAAAAAGCGCTCCATCTCATGAATCACTTGGCTGGCCGCCTCTTCAATGCTGTCTTTCATGACTTCACGACCGTGGCGGGAATTACTCAATCCCGCGGCCAGAATGCGACCAAGAGGGGAAGAACGACGCAGTTCTTTGAGGCGATCACCGTCCATTTGATTGTTTTGAATCAGGTTCCACACCTGGCCGAGCTGATTGCGTGGCGCAATTTTCGCTGGACTCAGAGTCCAAAAGCGCTCGATGGTGATGGCGATTACCGCAATGGAACATAAGATAATGGGGATCATCAGCACCCCACCGGACCACAAAATATCTAACACTGGCTACTCCCGCTCTTGTTATTTTGGTGGCGTATGATACATGAATTTTGCCTTTTTGCAGCAGCGGCAATGGCGAATATCATCACCAAAACCATATACGTCGCTGGTATTTTCGCGTTTCAATGGTGGTTTCTCCCGCGGGAGTCCAAATAAACTGAATGGCACCGGAATCTGCAGTATTCAATTCTTGACTGCCCATGCGCTGATAGCGCTGGCGAACTCGACCGTGGGGATGACCAAAAGGGTTTTTAAAGCCAGCACTGTAAACCACGTAGCGTGGTGCAACACGGCGGACAAAAGCCAAACTGGAGGAACTGCCACTGCCATGGTGCGGTGCGATAAGGACATCAATCTGCGGCGGCAGCTTAGGTAATATTTCTGCTTCCACCTTGGCATCAATATCGCCCGTAAACAGCAGTTTGTAGGGCTGTGCGCCGACATTAAATTGAATCAGTACGACACAGGATGCTGCGTTGCTACTCAAACCCTGACCGGCGGGGGGCCACAACACATCGACGCGCGCTCGCCCGAACCGCCACACCTGCCCTTTATCACAGTATTCAGCCTCGGTGGGTAAGGTTTTTTTCAGAGGTTCACCCAATTTTAGGGAACCCAACACCATAGCTTCTGCGATGCTGGCGGCTCCACCACTGTGATCAAGATCGGCGTGACTGACCACAAGATGAATATGATTGACACCCTGCTGACGCAAAAAGGGCAGAACAATGCGAGCACCAGCGTCAAACTGATCAGAAAAACTCGGTCCAGTATCGTAAACCAGCGTTTCACTAGCGTCTTGCAGCACGACAGCAAGCCCCTGCCCTACATCCAAAATCGTTAATCGCACCGCATCTAGGTGCTTACGTGGCAGTAGCAAAGCCGCAACCAGCAGCAGCCCCGCCAACACCCTCACGCGCAACACACTGGGCAGAAACAGTAAAATCAAAGCCAGGGAAATGACTGCCAACAGAAACTTGCTGAACAAAACTGACGGCGTCCAAATCGAACCTTGCCATTGCGACAAGCCGCTGAGAAACCACCACAAACCCGAAAAGACCCAATCGACACAGGAAAAAGCCAGCATCGCAAGAGGTTCGTAGAGATACCCCAGCAAACAAGCACCAATAAGTACAGGCACTACTGCAATCGACATCAATGGAATCGCAATCAAATTGGCCAGAGGTGCGGTTAAACTTAGCGCCTGCCCCAGCGCTAAAAGTGGCACGACCAAGGCCATCGAAAGCATCAGCTGCAATCGCACCCACTTAGACAACAAACGGCTACCCTCAGGTTGAGCGACTTGCCAACCGCTGATAAGCAATAGACAGAAAACAGCCCAGAAGGACAGCCAAAAACCGGGCGATGCGCCGGCAAAGGGGTCCCAAATCAGAACTGCTGCAAGAACACTTAGAAACAACCGGATAGGCGATAGGTTCCAGCCACTCAGTCGGCTGAACTGGATAAATAGGCAAGCCAACAATGCCCGAGTGGTGGCAATTGAGAATCCTGCCAGCGCGGCATACAACAGGGCTGCAGAACAGGACAGCAGCGCAGGTAACCAATAGCTGGCAAATACGCCAGAGGTTTTGCGCTTGTGCCAACAACAGATCAGCCTTGCGATACCAACCCCGATCCAGTGCCATAGCAAAGCCACAAGGCCAATATGCAAACCGGATATGGCCATTAAATGGACCGTGCCAGTGCGTTGCAGCACAGTCCAGTCAGCCTGGGTTATGGCAGATCGCTCAGCCAGAATTAAAGCCGGCCAAAATCGAGCAAACCGATTTTCTCGACTCAACTCCATAATTTTATGGTGAATGGATTCCCGCACGACAGCCCAATTTTTGCGCGTCTCAATCAACTCAGCGTTACTTTTAACGTAACCACTCGCGATCAAGTGCTGTCCCAACAACCAAGCCTGGTAGTCGAACCCACCCGGATTAACAAAACCTCTGGGACGCTTCAATTTAAGCTCTGCCCGCCAAACCTGGCCTGGTTCCAAAGCCGTCTTGGGCCTATACCATGACAACCGCACCTTGCAATTCGCCAAATGCTCGCAGGACGTCGATGTACATAGGGCTGAGATAATGCGACCCGTAAAAATAGCAGAATGTGGAGTTTGATCGACGAGCGAAATCAACTCAAATTGGGCACTTACAACCCGATGATCCAAAACCACAGGGAGCTGCCGATCAATAACTCGATACAACTGCCAACAATTGAGTGCTGAGCCAACTAAAAAAAACACAAGTGCTTTGACGAGAAGGGGAAACCGACGCCCGAGGATCAGGATGCAGCCTAGGGTACCAAGCCACATTGAAACCGGGGGAAAACTCGAATAGAACGCGGGCAACAAAGCCCCAATAGCAAAGCATCCAATAGCCAACACAGCGCAACCTCCTTGTAGCGAGTCCGAGCATGTTACAACAACTGTTCATCACCCCGCCACTGACCGTAAGATATCCCGGAAACTAATCCTTCGATTCACAGTATAGAAACCAAAGATTTCCCCTGGGGCAGTGCTTGGCGGGCTAACGAGATCACGTTAGCGGCTTAATCTCTGGTTTTGACTATCCATAGTCGGGCATAATAGCCGCCTTTCAAATTGAGCTGTGACCACCTAGATGCCCCGTAAGTTGTTTAAACGATGGACACCCGATCCACATAAGATCCGCAACAAACCGGGATTGCGCTTTTTAGGAAAGTTACTGGACGACCCCAACCTGTTCCATTTAAATCGCCACTCCGTTTCTGTGGCTTTTTTTGTTGGAATTTTTCTGTGTTTTATTCCGTTCCCGGGGCAAATTGTGATGGCCGCCTGCGCTGCGCTCATATTTCGCTGTAATTTGCCGATCTGTGTAGCCCTCATTTGGATTACCAATCCACTCACAATTCCGTTTATTTTTTATGCGACGTTCAAGTTGGGCGCCTGGTTGCTGGGCCACAGTCACGATAGATTCGCAATTGAGCTTTCCTGGCAGTGGCTAAAAACCAGTTTCCCCCATCTCTGGCAACCACTACTGTTAGGTTGCGTCACCGCAGGACTGTTTTTCGGAGCTTTGGGCTATCTGATTGTGCAATGGAGTTGGCGTTGGCACGTGATTGACCGCTGGGCAAAACGCAAGCAGATAAGAGCCGATAGAAAGAAGAACTGATGCTGCGCAGCTATAGAACTTTGCAAAAAGCTAAAAAACAACTGAGATTGAGCATACCGCTACACGAACCAATATCCGAATTAGTGGCATGCTCAAGTTGCTACTTAAAAGTAGCAATCACTTTAACCGAACTATTTACTGCCCCCGCATCGACATAAGCTATTGCGCTTTTATCTGCAGCCACTTTGGCCACCGCCTCAGCTGATGAGCTGAGCTCTGCTGGCGGAGTCCCCTTACCGGTGAAAACCAATTGTGACCAATAAGCCTTCAATTGAGATGAGGATTTACCAAGGGCTTGTTGGTCAAACACACCTCGCTCCGTTAAACTTTCTGCTAGGTAGTAAGGTGTCGCTTTAGTACCATCACTGAAGGCGCTTTTTTTGCCGAGAAAAATTCTCTGAATTTCATCTTCGCTCACTGCTCCCAAGGCCGGATTCACAATTACGACCACATCAGCCCAACACACCGGAGTCAACAAGGAGAGAGATAGACAAAGTTGCTTATATATATTCATGCTTTGACACCTTAATTAAAATACTAAATCTACGCCGACACGGAACAGCTCAAGGATTTCACCTTCAATATCTTTCTCGCGGAGATATTCGACTTTCAGTGCCGCGGAAGGATGAAAATCGTACCTCAGCCCCGCCATTATCAAATCGGTATCGACCTCGCTTGCTGCCATCACACCGCCTATAAATTGCGGTAATGTGGCTCCACCCAATTGAGGAATGGGCACATTTTCAAGTGACGCAGGAATAGCATTAAGCGCGTCATCACTGACCTCACCGTTACTGTTTGAATAGGTAATATAAGGGGTGAACTCCTTCAAACGTTTACCGAGCATCAGATAATACGCGTCCGAACCCGCAGTCAAATTATTTTCAACTCCATAAGAAATATATTCCGCGTTGATCAGCCAATCACTGTAATCAATTCCAACTGCAAAATTAAAAAAGTCACCAAAATCCCCGTCAAGACGAATGTTCGACGCAAGCTCAGAGGTATCGACAGATGTTGCTGCGCCGACACCTTCGACCAGCTGGGCGATACCGTTAATTTGCGCTAATTCAAGAGTGGTTTTTGAACTCATATATCCTAATCGAAAAGTTAACCAATCACGATTCATTGTCCAGCCAAATCCCGCGATGTTTTCGGATTGAATGCGCAGGCCATCTGATGAAGGAAGATCGCCGTCGAGCTGTCCCCAAATCACTTGCAGAGTGGAGTCCCACCTGCCGAGGGAATTGTTTACTAACAGGGATAAACCGTCATAGCCGGGAAAATTAAAACCGTAAACTGTGTCAGGCACCTTGACCCACGAGTAGGTGTAGCGCACATCGATAAAATCTGAATACCGATAAAAAGGCACGCGAATTCTGCCGGCACTGAGCTGGACAGAATCCGTAAATTCATAGGTTAAATAAGCCCATTCAACGTTAGCCGTAAAATCTTGTGCTCCGCGCGCCACCACTTGAACTGTTGCGCTCAAACCATCACCTAGGTTTGAACCAAATTGTAGAGCCGCAAGTGAATCATTACGAAAATCAAAATCGCCACCGTAATCGTAAATCGTCTCATTATTCTGTATCGATTGGCCGCCGACAATTGATGCAAAGCCACGCATGGTTATGTCGCCAGCTAGTGCCGGGAAGGCCATACTACCCAAAACCATACCGATACCAAGCCTATTTATACTCAACATTGTTTTCTCCTATTCCATTTTTTAAAATTTCGATTTTTTGTGGAACGTACCGTGAAACAACTTACGAAGACCAACTCGAAACCATTTCATTGTGAATTTTCTGAACCATCCACCGTTTTGCCTTCTGCATTCTTAAAAACAAGAAGGCTCTAGCATAACTTCCTAACCGTCCAATCTAAACTACTGAACCGTTTTATACAGGCCCCCAAACAGAGCAAGGGAAACACCGTCAATCAAGTCCACAATGTAACTAAAGTAACAGATTCAAAATATGAACGACCCTGATTTCCAAAGAACTAAACTTTAAATTGCTCAGAGACCACAGACATTTGTTTAGCTAGAGTTACGAGATCGCCACTGGCATTAGCTAACAACTGGGAACGATCAGAAGTCTGCTCGGATCGATGGTGTATTTCGTTAATTGTCGAAACAATTTCATTAACAACTCGGGATTGTTCAGCCGTTGACGATGCAATGTTGTCGTTCAGTTTATTCATATTACCAATAGACTGATCAATATTTTTTAAACTTTCACCAGCTTTAATCGCTCGATCAACACTTATTTTCGCTTGCCCTGAACTCTCCTCCATTACGGCCACAGCGGATTTGGCGACTTGTTGCAATTTGGTAATTGTTTCCTGAATTTCTAGAGTAGACTCTTGTGTGCGAGATGCTAAAGTGCGAACTTCATCAGCAACCACCGCAAAACCACGTCCCTGCTCTCCCGCTCGAGCAGCTTCGATTGCTGCATTTAGCGCCAATAAATTAGTTTGCTCGGCAATGCTTTTGATCACATCAAGGACCGACCCCACACGACTGGAATCCTCCTCCAAGCGATGAATAACGTCTTGAACATTTTCTACATTTTTTGCAAGTTTTTGAATACTGGATACCGTCTCGGTAACCACCTCCCTTCCATCTGTCGTCGTCGAATTTGCTTCCGAAGCTGCTGTTGCCGCTTGACTAGCACTGTGCGCAATATTGTTAACACTGTCACTTATTTGGCCAATTGCATTTTTGGCTCGATTGGTGCTTTCACGCTGTAAATATATTGAAGACTTTGCTTCATCGGCAACATTACTTAAATCTTGAGCTAATTTATTGATAGGTCCGGTGGTATCGACGACATCCGAAATGACTTGCTGTAATTTTTCGACAAAAGAATTAAACCAATACACCAGCTCACCGATTTCATCGTGACTATCGGTTTTTAAGCGAACAGTTAAATCACCATTGTCATTAGCAATATCTCTCAAGGAAGAAACCACTTGCGACAGATTACGTTTGACCCCAAGTGCCACAGGTATAGCGACCAATAAAATAAGTACGATGGTTACGCCGCCCAAATAGAAGCCTAAGGTGACCAAACGAGCTGCCGATCGATCTGCCTCAGCGAACTGCCCTTCAAACTGTTGCAAGCGAGCATGTTGAAATTCTTCAATGGCCGCTTTGGACTCAGAATACGCCTCGTTCATAACAACAGTTTTTTCTGCCAACTTCGAGAAATCAACGGTTCCGTCAACCATTTGGAGAGTAATCGCCGATGCTTGTTCGAAATAAAGATCAATCAGATTTCTCACCTTATCCACATCTGAACGGATAGCTGGAGAGATGGATTCGGCTTCATCCAAATTTTCAGATAGCCAGCCGTACTGCTCTCGAGCCAGCTCCAAGGGTTCCATATCGGCAGTTGTGGCAGCCGATTTCAGCAACTCATTGATCCGATCCAAACCGTAAAAAGCCTTATCCGAAATACGCAAAATCGGAAAATCCACATCCCGCGCTTCACTGAGGGTTTTCGCATTGTCTGCGGCGATTTTCGCGGTAACCGTTAAATAGGCACCAAAACTGACAATGGCCAACAAAGGAATAAGGTAGATCTTTTTATCAATGGACAATCGGGACAAAAATGACATTTGGTCGTTTAACCTAGCATTTAAGAGATTTATTTCTTTGGAGTATAGACAAAGAATAAGAAATGTACTTTTACTTATCTAAAAGCATCCTATTCCGAGTAAAAACACCAAATCATCCACATTTTTCTGGCTTTTAGGGTATCTTAATTTCCTTTTAGAATTTACCTTTCGATATTTATTTTAAATATATCTATCCTAAAATCGGGTTATTCAAGTAAAACCAAACCGCAATGAACCATAAAATCCACTCGAATCTGCTCCAATTAAGATGCCTATAGAAAATCATTCAACTTGGTCTACTATAATATAGAGACAGCCCCTCCGTTAACGCTCTAAATCTAGACACTTAGGTAAGCGCCTCAGATGCCGAAACGCTCGATACCCAAATGGGGAATTTTCATTTCGATTGCTATCGCCCTGGGGGTGATTGGGTTAGCGACAAATAAATTACTACCCGCTTCAATATCCACTCTACTCGGCACCCTACTCGGCGTAGGTAGTGCTCTGCTTTATCATCGCCTGTATTTAACGAAACTCTATGATGACATTCAAAAATTGGATAATCAGGCCGACGATTTAACCGCGAGATTGAATCTGAGCAACGATAAAATTATTAAAACGTTGATAGATCGACAACAACAAAACAATCAATTCTTTGAAACACTCGCAGGGCATGTTGATCATCAAGCCGTTCGAACGGCCGATATATCTCAATTTATCGATATTTTACAGAAATCCATTACGGATCAATGTGAGCGCGCACAGCGCATTAGTGAAATTGCAGCTCAAATGTCTGGAAGCGTACAAATTGTCGCTGAAAACGTCGAACAAGCGGGCCAAGCAGCTAGGGAAACCTCCAGCCAGAGTGATCTGGGAACTCAAGCCGTGACCGCATTGGTGAGTGATATTGGTATTGTCGGCCAAACTGTTGATCAAGTTGCTGACGCACTAGCATCACTGCAGCAACAATCCCTGAATATTCAGAGCATTGCAAAAGTGATCAATGGCATTGCCGAACAGACCAATTTATTGGCTCTCAATGCGGCGATTGAAGCGGCACGAGCTGGTGAATACGGCAGGGGTTTTAGCGTCGTTGCGGATGAAGTGCGAGGGTTAGCCAATCAGACCTCCAAAGCGACTTCGGAAATCGACACCATGTTAGGCAAAAATCGTGAGCAGGCTGAAACCGTAGTTCATCTGATGACCAGACTCAATGAATCGACAAATCAAATTGTTGATAAAGTTAAAGAGACTGGAGAAACTTTAAAACATATCTCTGAACGGGCCCACTACTCCAATTTGCAAGTCAGCACAATCGTGCAAACCATACAGGAGCATGTTCAAGCCAGCGAAAACGTCTTTTCTGCAATCGATTCGGTGAGCCAAGAACTCGACAACTCCCAAAAAAATGTCGCGAAGGCGTCAGCGGACACCATGGCTCTGACGGAACTTGCTGAAAACGTGCTCAGCAGTTTAGGTTTTTTCACCCTGGGTAAACGTCACGATCTGGTCCGCAAAATTGCATTAGAAACAGCTCGACATATCGGTCAGTTATTTGAAAAGTCCATCGCCGATGGTCGTATTACTATGGAGGCACTGTTTGATCGACATTATCAACCTATAGCCAATACTAACCCCACCAAATTCCACACTCAATTCGATCAATTTACCGACCAAGTTTTGCCCGCAATTCAGGAACCCATTTTACAAAAGCACGCATTTATTTTATTTGCTGGGGCCGTCGACACCAATGGCTACTTCCCGACTCACAATCATCGGTATGCAAAACCCCTAACGGGCAATTTCGAAACAGATTTGACCAACAACCGGACCAAACGTATTTTTAACGATCGTACAGGTTCGCGCTGCGGCAGTCATACTCAAGAGTTTTTATTACAAACCTACAAGCGAGATACAGGGGAAGTTATTCACGATTTATCAGCCCCGATCTACGTAAATCAGCGACACTGGGGCGGTTTTCGAATCGGCTATCAAGCCAATCGCCAAAATGTTTAGGCGCATTTTAGTTTTCTAAGCCAGAAAACTAACGGTGGCTATTTCTTCACGACAGGACCTTAAATATATTGCCCTGCACAATATCCACTCGACCAGGCCCATTGAAAATTAAATCCACCCAACCAGCCAGTAACATCCAGCACTTCACCTATAAAAAATAGACCAGGAACCTTTTTGGCTTCAAAGGTTTTAGAGGATACTCCCTCAGTCGCCACTCCGCCCCGAGTGACCTCTGCGGTTCTGTAACCCTCTGTTCCTCCAGGAATACATGGCCAACGGTGAAAAATTTCCACCAGGTGGTCTAGCTGTGCCGGATCCAACTGTCTTATTGGGCGATTCTCAATTTTGTGTAATTCCAACCAAAGCTGCACAAATTTTTTCGGCATCAAACGCACCAAAAGATTTTTTAACGTTACCGCTCCTTCGGAAATTTGCCATTGCAGTATTTGGTCACGTAAATCGATTGCGGGAATAAAATTTAAATGAACCCTTTCCCCCGGCTGCCAATAATTGCTAATTTGCAAAATGGCCGGACCACTGAGACCACGATGGGTAAATAACAGAGCTTCGTCAAAGGTCATCTTTTGGGTGGACACAGAGACAGGCATGGAAACGCCTGCCAATTCT
Organism: Cellvibrionaceae bacterium; assembly: GCA_050289365.1. Classification (GTDB taxonomy): domain Bacteria; phylum Pseudomonadota; class Gammaproteobacteria; order Pseudomonadales; family Cellvibrionaceae; genus JBNKFP01. The sequence continues at coordinate 15,820 of JBNKFP010000014.1, forward strand.
TGACAGATTTCCAACATGCGCCCACTGAGCGTAAACGGCACCAACGAAGGCACCAATTCTGTTACCGCCAATCCAAATTGTTTGGCAATATCGTAACCCAAGCCAGAAGCCCCCATGGTTGGAATGGATAAGCCTCCGGTGGCAATTACCAATGATTCGCAAGCATACTGTCCCAAACTGGTTTCCAGCACAAAGCGCATGCTAGGATCGTCATTTTTATTTGAACTAACGCTGTGTATTTGACAGGGGTTCACAATTTCAACCCCAGCGGATTCAGCTTCGGACAACAATATATTTAAAATATCTGAAGATTTATTATCGCAAAATAATTGGCCCAAGGTTTTCTCATGGAAAGCGAGTTGATATTTTCCTACCAATTGTAAAAAGTCGTACTGGCTATAGCGTTTTAGCGCCGATTTGCAAAAATGCGGATTGTTTGAAAGAAAATGACTGGGCTCCACATAATAATTCGTGAAATTGCAGCGCCCGCCGCCCGACATCAGTATTTTCCGACCAATTTTATTAGCGTGATCCAGTACCACAACTCGCCGGCCACGCTGTGCTGCCACGGCTGAGCACATCAACCCTGCCGCGCCTCCACCTAATAGGATACAATCCACCTTCGTCACTGCGAACCCCAATTCTATTACACTTTGAACTATGGGGCGCATTTTACACTACAGAAACAACCGTTCGCTGCGATTTAACATGAATATTCCGCAACCAGAAACAGATTTACCTCATTTAAAGTGGATATGCCCAAACTGTAAACAGCTTTTGTGTCTCACAAGTAGAACCTGGAAATGTCTTAACAATCACAGTTTTGACGTAGCCAAATCTGGCTACGTCAATTTGTTATTGGCCAATCAGAAAGCCAGTAAATTACCCGGCGATGACGCCGCCATGCTGCAAGCGCGACAAGGCTTCTTGAGAGAACAACATTTTAGCCCCATTCCACAAAAATTAATCGAACTGATACGTGCTCACCTGCAGAACAAACAGACTGCACATATTCTGGATACTGGTTGTGGAGAAGGTTACTACCTGAATCAAATAAACAATGCCCTACCGGCACTGGTGATGGGCGGTGTCGATATTGCCAAAGCGGGCTTGCAAATTGCAGCGAAATCCAACCGGAGTATTAATTGGGTCTGTGCCAGCAACATGAACCTACCGATTGCCGATGCCAGTATTGACATACTGATGCGCATATTTGCCCCCAGCAATGACGCCGAATTAGGCCGCATCATACAACCGGAAGGAATGTTACTTATCGTCGCTCCTGGCAGTCATCATTTATTCGAATTAAAACAACAACTTTACCCAAAACCTACGCTGCATGAGGATATTGCATCGCCAGCAGGCTTTGCTTTGACAAACCGCATCGAATTACGCTGGACGATGTCTTTAGAAAGCCAGACATCAATAGAGAATTTATTGCACATGACGCCTTTTTATTGGCGTGGACCACTAGAATCAAAACAAAAGTTGCTGCAACAGAGTGCGTTAGAGGTTACGGCTCACACTGTAATCTACCAATTTAAACCCATAGCGTCGCCGCAACCCTATTCGTAACGTAAAATTTCCGCTGGAACCGTTCTGCTAGCACGCCACGCGGGGTACAGAGTCGCAAAAAAACTCATGATTAATGCCGTAAGCCCCACTTGCAATAAGTCGTGCCAAGAAATTTCTGTGGGTAAATAGGTTAAGGGGTAGACATCCGATTTTAAAAACTGCGTATTCAAAGCATGCTCGAGTAAGGTCACCAGTGATTGGATGAATTTCGCAAGCATCACCCCAAATGCAACCCCTAAACCGCTGCCGACTAAACCGATCAAACAGCCCTGCACAATGAATACCGCCATAATTTGATGTGTTGAGGCGCCGAATGTACGCAAGATGGCAATATCCCCCTGCTTTTCGACAACCACCATCACTAAGGTGGAGACCACGTTAAAGGCCGCAATAGCGACGATCAGTGACATCAGCAAAGCGATGAGTTTTTTGGACATATGAATGGCTTGATAGAGATTGCCATGGGTATTTAACCAACTGGAGCCATAATACTGTGAACCCAAATTGACGACCGCACGCCACACAATTTCTCGCGCATCGAAAAGATCGTCTACCTTGAGACGCATACCTGTTATTTTATTTGGGGAGCCCGATAATTTTGCGGCAGTGAGAAGCGACGTGATCGCTAAGGTGTTATCCAGTTCGGTCTGAGTATGCAATATTTTCAAAACGGTAAAATATTCGATTTTTGGTGCGTGTCCAGATTGCTCGCTGGGGACAATCATCATCACCTCATCACCGTCTTGCAATGCCAAGCGATCGGCTATGGTTTTTCCCAATACAAGATTTTTGCTGTTTTGCTTTAACTGGTTTTGAACCTCTAGGGTCAGAAACTCCTGTAAGCGCGACACCGAGGCCTCCTCTTCAGGCTCTATGCCAAATAAAGAGACCGGCTCTGCCTTGCCGCGAAAGGACACCAAACCTTCCAGTTGGACAAAAGGAGAGGCAGCAATCACACGCGGTTGCTGCTCCAGTTTTGTTTGCAAAGCTTGCCAATCTTCAACGCCCTCGCGCTGATACACCGCGGCTTGTGGGACGAGACCCAATATTTTTTCTCGCAACTCGCGATCAAAGCCATTCATGATCGACAATACAGCGATCAGTAGCCCGACACCAACAATCAGTCCACAGATTGAAACCCCGGAAAAAAAAGAGACAAATTGGTTTTTCTGCAGACGCCCCGTGTACCTGAGGCCAATAAACATGGGCACTATCACGCGGTTTCAACCTTATTTAATCGGCCTTCGCCCAATTCATACACAGCCGACATGGTGCTGGCAAAATTGAGATCGTGCGTCACCACCACAAACGCAGTATTGATTTTTTCGCTCAGCTCTAACATTAAATTTTGCACCGCGCGGGCATTGTCACCATCCAAATTACCCGTTGGCTCATCCATCAATACGCACGCGGGACTGTTGGCAAGTGCACGAGCAATCGCAACCCGCTGGCGTTCACCTCCAGATAGTTGGGCGGGCCTGTGAGTTAATCTATGCCCCAAACCAACGGTTTGTAAAAACTCTTCCGCAATAGCTAACCCCTGTTTTTTACTTTTCCCGCCGATAAACAATGGCATGGCAACATTTTCTAACGCGGTGAATTCCGCCAACAAATGGTGAAATTGATATACGAAACCCAAATGCCGATTACGCATACGGCCTCGCTGGTTTTCCGAGCGACTGGAAAATTCTTGCCCCATGAGTTGCACCGTACCAGAGTTAGGCTTATCCAAGCCTCCCAGTACGTTGAGCAACGTCGATTTGCCCGAGCCGGAGGCACCGACAATGGCAATATGCTCCCCAGGTTCAACCTCCAACTCTAAATCCGTCAATATATCGAGGGTCTGTGGGCCCTGCTGATAACTTTTATAAATATTTCGGCACTGAAGAACCCGACTCATAAATGCATCCCAAAATTAGCAGTTGTAGCGAAGCGCTTCAGCTGGCGCTATTTGCGCCGCTTTGAACGCGGGAAAGCAAGTTGCTAAGACGCTTACACCCAAAGCACCACAACACACAACAACAACGTCAGAAACGATCAAATGGGACGGCATAGTGGTCACAAAATAAACGGTTGGATCAAAAATCTGTAGGCCAACGAGATTTTCAACCCAAGCAACCATATCCGCCAAATTAATCGCCACTAAAATTCCCGCAAGTGAACCCAATACGATGCCGACCACTCCGATAATAATACCCTGTACCATAAACAACATAACAATGGACCCAGCGGATGATCCCATAGTGCGCAACACGGCAATATCGGAGCGTTTTTCGGTAATCATCATCACTAGACACGTCACAATATTGAACGCGGCAACCAGCACGATGATGCCGAGCATCGTGCCAATCACCGTCTTTTCCATTTTTACGGCCTGGAATAAACTGCCCTGTGTTTGACTCCAATCTTCGATGGTGTAATCCGGCAACCTTGCCTCAAGGGCTTGCGCGTAGGTTGGCGCTTGGTAGATATCATCGAAACGCAGACGCAAACCATCGACACGATTCTGTTTGCGAAATAGTTTTTGAGCATCTTGTAAGTGAATCAGTACCAGGGATTGATCCACCTGAGCGCCCACTTCAAACACAGCCGCAACTGTAAAACGCTTACTGCGCGGAAAAACTCCGGCTGGCGTCACCGAAACTTGGGGCAAGGTGATATTGATTTTGTCGCCAATGGTTACACCGAGATATCGAGCCAGCAGACTGCCCATCGCCAGCTGGTATTCTCCTGGCACCAATAGATCAGTACTACCCACCAACATATAGTCGTGCACCGCGGACACATTGCGCTCAAGCTCCGGGTCAATACCCTGCAACTCAACGCCGTGAACATTGCCGTCATACGTCACCAAGCCATGTCCCGCGATAAAGGGGGCAGAGCCTTGCAACCCCTTGGCATCTGCGATCGAACCGGCCAAGCCTCGCCAATCATGCAGCGGTTTCACGCTGGTCACAAATGCGTGGGGCACAACGCGCAGAATGCGCTCTTTTAGCTCTCGATCAAAGCCGTTCATAACCGACAACACGACAATCAACGCAAACACCCCAAGCGCCATGCCGATAAAGGCAAACAAGCTGACAAACGAGATAAACGTATTGCGACGTTTAGCCCAGGAGTAGCGTAATCCGATGTAAAAAGGCAGGAAATTTTTCATGGCGTGCATTAGACCCAAATCATCCAGCAAGAACAAGTGCTGCGGCGAAATATACCGCTGCCCGCTTACTTCATGAGCGACCGCAGCCGCGCGCAACTGAAAAGGCGACCAACGCCGCCTTGAAAGCGACGGAAGCCCACTGGTTTTGGACTATGCTTTAGAAAGCAGTTCTATCTCCTAAGACAACCTTCAACATTTACGCGTCGGTTTGTCACCCAGCTTAGAGGCCTTGAACAATGAGCAGTCCAGCCCAAGATGCGGAACGCCGCAATTTTTACCGCGTCGACCAAGATGTTATTTTCGACTATAAGCAAGTCGATGTGCATACGATAGAAAACCAATCCGCCGAAGAAAGTTTCGATGGCGGATCAGCCATGTACTTGATTGGCGAATTGCGCCGCATTGACCGCGAAACGCAGCAAGTGGTTAAACTCTTAAATGACAAAGATCGACTGGTGTCTGAGTACCTAGCCAAACTGAATGCCAAAATCGACCTGATCGCCCGCCACAGCATGTTTTCTGGCAACCCAGGCAGTCAGGCATCACGCCTCAACATCAGCGAAGGCGGCGTGGCCTTTCGAGGCAACAAAAATTTGTATGTGGGAAATTTTATCGTTTTGCGAATGATTTTTTTACCCAGCTACACTCCCGTGATAGTCTTTGGTAAAGTTATCCGTTGTGAAAGTGATGGCGATACCTATCGCGTCGCTGCCACGTTTCATGATTTGCAAGAGCACGACCGCCAAGAACTGGCCCGGCAAATTTTAAAAGCCCAAGTCAGTCATCGAAAGCGAAGTCCACCATCGGAGATGAACTGAATGAAAAGCACACAGACCACAGGCAAAACGACAAAAAGTATCGGATTGGTTTGTTTACTGGGAGCGGCATGCTTGTTTGCCAGTGCAGGTGTCAACGCCGAGCAGATCACGATCCCTCTAGGCCAGCAAGGCAGAGTTTGGAACGTTGAATCCCCCCGCACAGGAATGAGCAAGGTTCAAGTCGAGCAGCAATTCGGTTCACCAATAAAAAAGTCCGGGCCGGTTGGCGATCCGCCAATTTACACGTGGGAATACGACAAGTTTCAAGTCTATTTTGAAGGAGACTATGTGATCCATAGTGTGGTTAAATTTCAGCCACAAGAAAATTAAACCGACTTTGTAGATCCTTTTCCAACCGCCTCCCTTCCCCCTACCCACCCAGTGCAATTTCTGGCTGGGTGCGGGAAGTTAAATATAGACACTGGGCTTGCCGCCCAGCACCGTAGCGAGCAACACCAGGCCAAGCCCCAATAACTGCAAAAGAAATGGGTTTTTCGCCTCAGACCAATGCATCAGTAGATAGACAATCGACACCGGGTACAGAAGCAAACAACCCAACCCCCACCATATGCTGGTTTGGAAGGCCGCAATCAAAAAACCAAGCCCACCGATGAAGATCAAACCAATGCCTATATAGGCTAAAACGACCATAGAACCCCTGATAGAAAGTTGTTGCCTATTGCCGGCACAAACGGTTTAGACCATTGAGCGCGGCCACTCTATAGGCTTCAGCCATAGTCGGGTAATTGAAGGTCGTATTGGTAAAATACTGAATGGTATTGGCTTCGCCTTGTTGATTCATTATGGCTTGACCAATATGCACAATTTCAGCGGCTTCAGCACCAAAGCAATGAATCCCCAAGATTTCCTGAGTATCCAAATGGAATAAAATCTTAAGCATACCAACTTCGTCTCCACTGATTTGCGCGCGAGCTATATCTTTAAAAAATGCACGCCCAACTTCGTAGGGGATCTTGGCTGCCGTGAGCTCTGCTTCGGTTTTGCCCACAGAACTGATCTCGGGGAGCGTGTAAATGCCCGTTGGTGCATCCACCACTTTCCGCACGGTTTCACCGGTTAAAGCAGCCACCACAGCGCGGCCCTGGTCATAAGAGGCGCTGGCTAAACTCGGCCAACCGATCACATCACCCGCGGCAAAGATGTTCGGCTGCGCCGTTCGGTACTCATCATCCACTTCAATCTGACCGCGATGGTTCGCGCTCAAACCGGCATTTTCCAATTGCAGGCGCTCGGTATTGCCACTGCGTCCGTTACACCATAAAAGTGCGTCGGCTTTAATGCGCTTACCCGATTGCAGATACAAAACAATGCCGTGATCAGAAGCCTGAATACTCTCAAACTCCTCCATATGACGAACCAATACTCCTTTATCGCGCAGGTGATAGCCCAGTGCATCCGATATTTCGCCATCCAAAAAGTCGAGCAAATGATTACGGTTGTTGATCAAGTCAACTTTGATTCCCAGCCCGGAAAATATCGAAGCATACTCACACCCTATGACGCCGGCGCCGTAAATCACCATGGTCCTAGGCGTATGCTGCATATCCAAAATGGAGTCACTGTCATAGATGCGAGGATGGTTGAAATCGACATTTGCGGGCTGGTATGGACGCGACCCCGTCGCAATTAAAATATTTTTTGCGGAAATTTTGTCCGTTACTCCGTGAGGTAAAGTCACTTCCACTTGCGTTGCGCCAGCAAGCCGTGCCACACCGGAATGAACATACACTCGATTGCGCATAAAGTACGATTTATGCATAGCCACTTTGCGCGGAATGATTTTTTTAGCGGAGTCTAAAATCGCTGGATACGAGACCGGCGGCAATGATGCCATCTGCAACACTTCTGGCTGCTTGCGATAGTGAATGACTTGCTTAACTGCGTGCCTTAGGGATTTGGATGGAATCGTTCCGCGATGGGTACAGTTGCCACCGAGACTTCCGGTATCATCTACCACACCAACTCTGAGTCCATTTTTGGTAGCAGCCATGGCGGCTGCCTCTCCCGCTGGGCCGGCGCCAATGACTAAAAAGTCGTAGGTGTAATCCGCCATGTCGTGCTCCCCCTATCAATCAAACTCATATGCTGCGAAATTTCCAGCAGCTCGTTTTACTTTTCACTTGCTGCGTTATAGGCCAGTGAAGACGCCTTTTGCTTTTTACTTTGTTCTTTTTCACACTTGGCAGTATCACCGCCACAGATATCACAGGCCTTCCCCAAACCGAGGGAACTGATGCCGCCACAAGATCCTTTTATGGGCTTACCCTGCAAAATAACACCGATGGCCATGGCCGCCATCACTAGTGCCAATACGACAAAAGCGATCATGATTGTCGCCATATCTTACCTCCAAAAAGTTAAGCGCTTGCGCGATCTATTCTGCTAAATACGCTTCAAACGCCGGGGACATTTTGCTCTCAAAGCCATCGTCTTTCCTAACAATCAAATAAACCGCTAAATGTTCCCTCACCGCTAATTCCAAGGCCGCCTCGGGGCCCAACACATTTAATCCGGTCGCCCAAGCATCAGCCTCGGCGCACGTTTTTGCAATCACACTGACAGAGGCTAATGCATGGGTAATCGGGCGCCCTGTCTTTGGATCAATGGTGTGCGACACTCGCACACCATCCACTTCATAGTAATTGCGATAGTCTCCAGACGTGGCCATGCCCACGTCGGACAAATCCACTGCAGCAGCTGGCCCCTGCGGGGATTCTAAAAGGGAGTAACTGGGTGTCTCAATGCCGATTCTCCAGGGTTTACCGCTGCGGTTTTTACCCTGTACTGCAAGCTCTCCGCCGACTTCAACCATAAAATTTTGAAAGCCTTCTCTGCGCAAACGACGCGCCAGTTGGTCGGCTCCGTAGCCCTTTGCAATAGCGGAAAGATCGACGTGAACCTGAGCGGGTTTACGCATTTTTTTGGCCAATGAATCCAGCTCGATCTGCTGATATCCGACTGTTTCTTGCGCCTGGGCAATTTGCGCTTCAGTTGGTGTGGATTTGTCACCATCGGGACCAAATCCCCATAGATTGACGAGCGGCATAACCGTAACATCAAAGGCTCCACTCGTTTTGTCACTGACCGACAAACTCAACTGCAAGACGTCATACAAAGGCTCGGAGACATCCGTCCAATCACTGTTGGCTTGACGATTCCACAAAGACAACTCGGAATCCTCAATGTAAGTCGACATGTGCTGATTGATCGCTACAAACTCCTCGTCCGCCAAGCGTTGCAGCTGCTCCAGAGAAAGAGATGACCGCCCCTGCACTACGACTTTTACAGAATAGGTGGTGCCCATAGTACGAC
>JBNKFP010000015.1:0-23114 GCA_050289365.1 Cellvibrionaceae bacterium
CACATAGAGCACGCCCATCAAAAAACAACCGATAATATTTGCGGTAAACGTTGCGATCGGAAACCGACCCGGTTGCGGCTGCAACCACATACCGATTGCAAATCGAGCACACGCACCAAATGCACCGCCACAGGCGACAAATAACCATGCCATTAGGATTTTCCCCCTTGAGATTGTTTGTGCTTGGCGTTTTGTTCTCGTAGAGCCCGCAATTTTTCGCCTATTTGAATTTCCAATCCCCGAGCTACTGGCTCGTAATAGGTTCGCCCCTCCATCTCATCGGGAAAATACGTCTCCCCCACAGCGAAGGCGTTGGCTTCATCGTGGGCATAGCGATAGCCCTTACCAAAATCCATTTGCTTCATCATCGCTGTCGGCGCGTTGCGTAAATGCATAGGCACATCATAGCTGGGCAGGTTTTGTACATCTGCACTGGCATTTTTAAAAGCATTATACACAGCATTGGATTTTGCCGCTGCCGCCAAGTAAACCACGGCTTGTGCCAATGCCAGTTCCCCTTCTGGAGAGCCCAACCGCTCTTGCACATCCCATGCCGATAGGGCCAGGGGGAGCGCCCGCGGATCGGCGTTGCCAATATCTTCGCTGGCCATGCGCACTAGGCGGCGGGCGACATAAATGGGGTCGCAGCCGCCGTCGAGCATGCGCACCAACCAGTAGAGTGCAGCGTCGGGGTCTGAGCCGCGCACGGATTTATGCAGAGCTGATATTTGCTCATAGAATAGATCGCCGCCTTTATCGAATCGCCGCACATCGCCACTGAGCGCTTCGGCCAGCATATTTTCGTCCAGTTGACCACCATCCTCGGCAAAGTCGCTGGCAATCTCCAAGAGGTTCAACAGTCTTCGGGCATCTCCATCCGCACCGCGTAACAGTAACTGCTGCGCCGCTTCGGTGCATTCTAATTGACGAGCGCCCAGTCCGCGCTCCGTGTCAATGAGAGCCTGATGTAGCACTCGGCGCAATTGCACCTCATCGAGAGATTTTAAAATGTACACACGACAGCGCGACAGCAAAGCATTATTCACTTCAAAAGAGGGATTTTCCGTTGTTGCGCCCACAAAAATAATGGTGCCATCTTCGACATAGGGCAAAAACGCATCCTGCTGCGCTTTATTAAAGCGATGCACTTCATCGACAAATAATACGGTTCTACGTTGTGATTGCGCGCGCAAAATCTGCGCTTTTTCTACCGCTTGACGAATGTCTTTGACTCCGGCGAGCACCGCTGACAGAGGCTGAAATTCGGCGGCAAAATAATAGGTAATCAAACGGGCGAGGGATGTTTTGCCCACGCCGGGAGGACCCCAAAGAATCATGGAGTGCAGCAACCCCGCTTCCAGCGCTTTGCGCAGAGGTTTATCCGCCGCGAGAATGTGCTGCTGACCACAAAAATCTTCGAGACTGCAGGGCCGCATGCGCGCTGCTAAAGGTTGATAAAAGTGCTGCGCTTGGTCAAACAAATCGTCAGTCATCTAAAATGACGTCCACTCCGGCAGGAACATTAAAATTAAACTGACTGTCTGCCACCGGTTGGTTTTGCTGTGTTTTTGAAAATTCGATTTGCGTGGTTTGCTCCAATTTATCCAAAAAACTGAGCTTCACCAATTGCTGACCGTTAAATGATAATTCAACTTTTTTATAGCTGCCTGCAGACCCCAGCGGACTTAATTTATAAGTCGTTAATCCAGATTTTTGCTCCGACGTGATCACAAATTGTGTTTTCAAATCCATCAAATCGCCACTGATGATGGCTGCCGGGCTGTCCTGCTGCTGTTGGTTTTTACGAATAGTGACTTGCTCCAGATCAGGATCGTAAACCCAAACCTTCTCCGGTGTACCAATCACCAATTGCTCAAAGGGAGCATCGCTCTTCCAGTAAAAAAAACCCGGACGCTTCAAGGTAAAGCTGCCTTTGGATTTTTGCAATTGTTCGCCTTGACGGTCCGTTAAAACCTGCTCAAACGACCCCTCCAGTGTGCTAATTCTGTCCAGAGATTCTTTCAGTTGCGACGCAGCGTCTGCCCAGGTTGCAACGGGGATCAACAGCAAAACCAAACTCACAAACCATTTGTTCACGGGAACTCCATAGGGGATATTAGATGTTGTAACAGTGTGTCTGATGCAACCTTAACCTCAGTTGAATCATCTTGGTGGCGGCGGTGCGAGCACCTCGCGGTTACCATTGGTACCCATTTCTGTAACGACGCCGGAAGCTTCCATCTGCTCGATCAGACGCGCGGCGCGATTGTACCCGATACGCAACTTTCTCTGTACCGAGGAAATACTGGCTTTACGTGTTTCAGTGACAAAGGCCACGGCCTCATCATAGAGAGGGTCGGATTCCGACTGACCATCACCACCGCCACCTTCGTCGCTGAAACCCGGTACCGGAATGGAGTCAGTCTGCTCGCTGAATATTTCATCGAGGTAGTTGGGTTCGCCCCGCCTTTTCCAATCGGCAACCACATTGTGTACTTCGTGGTCATCCACAAAGGCACCGTGCACCCGCACAGGTAGACTGGTACCTGGCGGCAGATACAGCATGTCCCCATGGCCGAGCAACTGCTCTGCCCCACCCTGGTCCAAGATGGTTCGAGAATCGATTTTAGAGGACACTTGAAAGGCAATTCGAGTGGGAACATTGGCCTTGATTAGGCCGGTAATGACATCCACAGAGGGGCGTTGGGTGGCGAGGATAAGATGTATCCCCGCGGCTCGCGCCTTTTGGGCAATACGCGCGATCAACTGCTCAACCTTTTTACCTACAATCATCATCATGTCAGCAAATTCATCGATGACCACCACAATGCAGGGCAATGTTCCTAAGTCCATTTGCGGCTCCTCGGTCAGGCCTGTCGGATCGGGCCGCCAAAGAGGGTCTTTAATGGGTTCCCCGGCCTTGGTCGCGTCGGTAACTTTTTTGTTGTAGCCCGCCAAGTTGCGCACCCCTAAAGCGGCCATCAACTTGTACCGTCGTTCCATCTCACCGACACACCAGCGCAAGCCCGTGGCCGCGTCTTTCATGTCTGTAATTACAGGGGCCAACAAATGGGGGATGCCCTCATAGACGGAAAGCTCCAACATTTTGGGATCCACTAGCAGCAACCGCACCTGCTCTGGCGTCGCCTTGTAGAGCAGACTGATCAACATGGAATTCACACCCACGGATTTTCCCGAGCCTGTAGTACCCGCCACTAACAAATGCGGCATTTTGGCCAAATCCGCAACCACCGGTTGCCCGGAAATATCATGGCCAAGCGCCATAGCCAATGGTGAGCGCGCTTTTTCATAGGCTGCGGAGGCAATCACTTCGGACAGTCGCACGATCTCGCGTTCCTGGTTGGGAATCTCGATACCGACCACAGACTTGCCTTCTATCACCTCCACCACACGCACACTAATAACCGCTAGGGACCGCGCCAAATCCTTTGCCAGGTTGGTAATACGGCTGACTTTTACCCCCGGTGCAGGCTGAATTTCAAATCGGGTTACCACAGGTCCGGGCAAGACTGCGGTTACCTCAGCCACGATGCCGAAGTCTTTCATTTTTAGCTCAAGTAAGCGCGACATAGCTTCAAGAGATTCGGCTGAGTATCCCTTATTGCTGGTCTTTGAAGCTGAATCCAACAGGCTGATAGCTGGCAACTCTCCCGTCACCGGCAAAGTATCAAACAGAGATTGTTGCTTTTCTTTTTGCGCTTTGACGCTGATTGCTTTTGGCTTGGGCAAGCTGGCGATGGTCGGAGGAATTCGATTCTCAAGTTTTTTGGTGTGCTCTTTGACCGAGTCTCGCCGCTTCTGCACTACCTCTGCTACTTGCTTGCGCTCAGCCCGCTGTTTGCGCCAAATTTGCCAGCGGTGGACCAAGTATTCGTACAACCGCAGCGCGCGGCCTCCCACCCAATCCATCACGGCAAACCAAGAGATGTCGATAAATATGGTAAGGCCGAAGAAAAAGATCGCCAGCAATAGCAGAGTTCCACCGACTAAACCAAAACTGCCATCAACGGCTTGTGCGGTATATAACCCGAGAATACCGCCACTGGAATAAGGTAAACTGGCGCTGGTCTCACTGCTGTGCTGAACCGCCAAACCTGCTCCAGACACAACCACTAAACTCAAGCCAACAATTCGCACGGCTAACAATAAGGGGTCGAATGCCCAATTGCGCCGCTCCTTGAGCAAACACCAAGTTTGATAGGCCAGCATCAAAGGAAACAAATAGGCTATAGCGCCAAACAACAAGAAAAAGACGTCAGCCAACCAAGCCCCAGCCGGGCCACCGGCGTTGCGAATGGCGCCATCCAATCCAGTCTGAGTCCATCCAGGATCACTCGGGTGGTAGCTAATCAAGGCGATGGCAAAATAGATGCAGGCCATCACGGTCACGATCAACATGCCTTCACGCACTATGCGTGAAGACACACCTTCACCATTGGCTAATGCACGTTCAGTTTTCGTTTTTGTGGACTTCAAAATCGATTCCTAATGGTAAAACCAAATCAGTTTGCCGCAGATCATTAGGACCTCAACAAATTGATCATTATTTGTTTTCATTATAATTTTTTGATTAAAGCACAAGATTCATACTTGCTCGAATCACTTCAGACGATCTCGCCTTTAGCGAGCGCCTATGGAACATATAGTGCAAATATATCAAGTAATGGTCTACAGTAGGCTTTGACTAAAAATTATTGCCTAATTAAGCGCTTGGGCCTGCTCTCACCATAGCCTGTGTCGAACCAAAGTCCATTCTCCGTTGCACAGCAACGTTTTAGGCTGGGGCCCATTATCTTGCGCCACAGATCAAAGCGCAAATGGGACCCAGATTAGAATGAGGGAGAGCATACTGAAATATGGCGGCAAAGGACAGGTTGGAGCAGAGGGGTAAATCTCTTAAACTGCAATCCATCGACACAACAACGAAACAAAACTCTTTTCAATCACTTAGTTTGGGAAACGCAATATGAGCGATATTCAGCACCACCGTCTAATCATTTTAGGTTCCGGACCAGCAGGTTACACCGCAGCCATCTACGCCGCCAGAGCCAACCTAAAACCGGTTGTGATTACGGGTATGCAACAAGGTGGGCAGCTAACCACCACCACCGAAGTTGAAAATTGGCCCGGCGGCCATGCGGAACTGCAAGGTCCTGAGTTGATGGTACAGATGCAGGAACATGCGGAGCGCTTTGAGACCAACATGATTTTCGACCACATCGACAAAGTGGACCTGAGTCAAAAGCCGTTCCGTCTGACGGGGTCTGCAGAATATACCTGTGATGCTTTGATCATCGCGACGGGCGCCTCAGCCCAATATTTAGGCCTCGAATCTGAGCAAACATTTCAAGGTAAAGGGGTCAGCGCCTGCGCCACTTGCGATGGATTCTTTTATCGTGATCAGAAAGTTGCCGTTGTGGGCGGCGGCAATACTGCAGTCGAAGAAGCCTTATACCTGTCAAACATTTGCGCTGAAGTGACACTGATTCATCGCCGCGATAGTCTGCGCTCGGAAAAGATCCTTCAAGATCGCCTGATGGAGAAGGCCAAGAATGGCAATGTCAAATTACTCTGGAACCACACCCTCGAAGAAGTCTTAGGCGATGACTCTGGTGTCACCGGAGCAAAAGTGAAATCAACCCAGGATGGCAGCGAACAAACCCTCGACTTCGCCGGTGTCTTTATCGCTATTGGCCACAAACCCAATACCTCAATCTTTGCAGGGCAGCTTGAAATGAACGGTGGCTACATTGTGGTCAACAGTGGCATCAGTGGTAATGCTACGGGAACCAGTGTGCCGGGTGTATTTGCTGCGGGTGACGTAGCGGACCACATTTATCGCCAAGCAATCACATCAGCAGGCTCGGGTTGTATGGCCGCGCTGGATGCAGAAAAGTACCTCGACAATCTAGCTTAAGTGAGATTGCCCTTTCTCGGCGAGAACCCTTCGGAGTTCCCGCCCAGTAATACGGCCCTAGAGGACCCTAATGGCTTGTTGGCAGCGGGTGGCGATCTCAGCCTGCCACGTCTGCTAACGGCCTATTCATTGGGTATATTCCCTTGGTATCAGGACGATCAACCGATACTTTGGTGGACACCAAACCCACGACTCGTCATATTCCCTGGCACCTGCCGAGTGTCCCGCAGTATGGCTAAATTTATGCGGCAAACCGCCTGGCAAACGAAAATTGATACCTGCTTTGAGCAAGTGATCGACGCATGTGCAGGGCCTCGAACTAGGACTGACGGAACTTGGATTACCGCATCCATGCGCGACGCCTACATAGCGCTGCACAACCGCGGGTTTGCCCACTCCATTGAAGTGTTTGAGCAAGGCACTTTGGTTGGCGGTTTGTATGGTGTTTCCCTAGGAAAAATATTTTTTGGCGAATCCATGTTCAGTCGAGCCCCCAATGGGTCTAAAATGGCACTCATTCAACTTTCCAAGCTGCTGCAACATTGGCAATTCGAATTGATTGATTGCCAAGTTTCCAGCAGCCATTTACTCAGTCTTGGCGCACAAGAGTTATCTCGCGACGACTTTGAATTGCAGCTAAGCAAAGGCATCACCGAACAGGACATCAACACGACACAGCAGCATTGGCATTCTGCAAAAGGTCAAACAATTACTATCAATGGACATATCCGAAATCAAACTGTTTAGCACTCACGAACATCCGTGCAGTTATCTGGATGATCAAATGGCGACCACAGTATTTGTAGACCCGGCTGCACAACTGGATGCCACCGTGTACAGCCAATTGTCCGACCTGGGCTTTCGACGCAGCGGTCGGCACCTCTACCGCCCCCGCTGCATGAATTGCCAGTCGTGCATTCCAGTACGCATACCGGTGACCTCTTTCCAGCCTAATCGCTCCCAAAAGCGGTGCTTAAAGCGCAATCAAGACATTCATTTGATATGGACTAATACGATTGCCACTGATGAGCATTATGATCTCTATGCCCGCTACATCCGTGAGCGCCATGCAGACGGTGATATGTATCCACCCAATCGCCAGCAATATGAAGAGTTTTTAAGTTCCGAATGGGGGGTGACTCAATATATTGAAATGCGACTTGGAGACAAGCTGATGGGACTGGCAGTGTCTGATTTACTCGATAAGGGTTTGTCTGCAATTTATACATTCTACGACCCTTCAGAGGCCTCCCGCAGCCTGGGAATGTTGGCGGTGCTCCAGCAAATCGAGCGCTGTAGACAGCTGCACTTGCCCTACTTATATTTGGGTTATTGGATTCGTGAATGCGGAAAAATGAACTATAAAACGCAGTACAGGCCTCTACAGATGTTTGTTAATAATCAATGGCTTACCTTATCCTAAGCGATCGGACCCCGGCGCGCCCTTCCCAGCAGGACCAAATCCAGGCAAACCCCACCCAAGCGTTTGACCAAGACAGGCCAAATGGAATCTAGCTTGCTCATAATTTTGGGGTACTTTTGTCTGCATAACGACCAGTTTACGCAAAGACTTGAAGTATCCATGGAAAAAAGCGGGAATGCGCTTGGAACCTGACGACATTTCAGGCAAAATTGCGGCCATTCAAAAATGGGCCGCCCCAGATTTGAATAACCTGATAGAACGCATCGCTACGGCAACAGCCATTATTTGCATCGCTGTGGTAGCTGAAGGTACCTAATTCTTGACCAATCAATACGAGAATCAGACTAAACTACCGAAGCAAAGTTCAAATTCGCAATAATTTAGAGCGAGAAGTTTACGTAAAACCGAGGAAAGAGCCGAATGGCAAAAGAAGACAATTTTGAAATGGAAGGCGAAGTGATTGATACGCTTCCCAATACCACATTCCGAGTAAAACTAGAAAACGGCCACGTTGTGACCGCTCATATCTCAGGAAAAATGCGCAAGAATTACATTCGTATTTTGACTGGTGATAAGGTGAAAGTGGAACTCACACCTTACGATCTCAGCAAAGGCAGAATCACCTACCGCGCCCGTTAATTGGTCGACGGCAGGCGAAAGTCTAACTTAGTGATTCGCCTGCTCTACCTTCAGGGTCAATTCATTGTCCTGAACATCCACCATCACTGTACCGCCCTTGTCACTCAAAGAACCGAATAAGACTAATTCAGCCAAAGGCTTTTTCAGTTTTTCTTGAATGATTCTGGACATTGGGCGCGCGCCCATTTTCTCGTCATAACCATTGAGCGCCAGCCAATCACGGGCCAGATCAGTGATCTCCATAGTGACCTTTTTGCCATCTAATTGTGACTGCAGCTCCATTAAGAACTTGTCGACCACGGTGCGGATAACATCCAAAGACAGCGAGCCAAATTGGATAATACTATCCAAACGGTTGCGGAATTCTGGTGAAAAAGTGCGCTTAATGGATTCCATTGCATCGGTCGAATGATCTTGCTTGGTGAAGCCAATCGAGGCCCGGCTTGAGACTTCTGCACCAGCATTGGTGGTCATAATCAATACCACATTTCTGAAATCTGCAACCCGACCGTTGTTGTCCGTCAATTTGCCATGATCCATCACTTGCAGCAGTAGGTTGAACACATCCGGGTGAGCCTTTTCGATTTCGTCCAACAACACTACGCTGTGAGGTTGTTTGGTAACCGCTTCGGTCAACAGGCCGCCCTGATCAAATCCGACATAACCGGGAGGCGCGCCAATCAAACGTGAAACCGTGTGGCGCTCCATATATTCGGACATATCAAAGCGAATTAACTCAACGCCCATAGCCTTCGATAGTTGACGACAGAGCTCCGTTTTACCGACGCCCGTTGGGCCAGCAAACAAAAACGAACCGATTGGCTTCTCTTCGTTTGACAGACCCGCTCGCGATAACTTGATCGCCGAACTGATTGCCTCAATGGCTTTATCCTGACCAAAAACAGTCATCCGCAAGGAGTCGTCCAGCTTGCCCAGCAAATCTTTGTCAGAAGAGGATACGGTTTTGGCTGGTACGCGAGCTATTTTCGCAACGATATCTTCAATATCTCGAACACCGATAAGCTTTTTACGCTTACTGGCCGTTTGCAACTGCTGATAAGCGCCCGCCTCATCAATAACGTCAATGGCTTTGTCAGGCATGTAACGGTCGTTAATATACTTGCTCGATAGTTCGGCGGCTGCGCGCAACGACGAGTCGGTGTATTTTAAACCATGATGATTTTCGAAGTGCACCTTCAAACCACGCAGTATCTTATAAGTGTCTTCCACCGAAGGCTCATTCACATCGATCTTCTGAAAACGTCGAGACAAGGCGCGATCTTTATCGAAAATGCCGCGGTATTCTTGGAAAGTCGTTGAACCGATGCAGCGCAGATCACCACTGGTCAACAAGGGCTTGAGCAAATTGGAGGCATCCATAACACCACCTGATGCCGCCCCGGCACCAATGATGGTGTGGATCTCATCAATGAATAAGATCGCTTTTTTGCGCTTCTTCAACTCGGCCAACAACCCTTTAAAGCGCTTTTCAAAATCACCGCGATATTTAGTGCCCGCCAGCAAAGAGCCCAGATCTAGAGAGTAAACGACGCTTTCGGCAAGGACTTCAGGCACTTCGCCATCAACGATTTTTTTGGCCAAACCTTCAGCAATAGCGGTCTTACCAACACCGCTCTCCCCAACCAAAAGCGGGTTGTTTTTACGGCGTCGAGCAAGAATTTGAACCACTCGCTCCACCTCCATATCACGACCGACCAATGGATCGATACGGCCCGCCACAGCCTGTTCGTTAAGATTTGAAGCATAAGAATCCAAAGGATTAGACGCGCCCTGCTCCGTTCCGGCAGAAACGGCGTCCTCATCAGCCTGCTCATGGCCAGCATCGTTACCATGATCACTCTCACCGGACACTTTCGTGATCCCATGAGTGATAAAATTCACCACGTCTATACGCGCAACACTTTGTTGCTTGAGGTAATAAACGGCTTGGCTTTCCTGCTCACTGAATATCGCTACCAGAACATTCGCACCGGTCACTTCGGATTTTCCGGAGGATTGCACATGAAACACTGCGCGCTGTAATACACGCTGAAATCCAAGAGTGGGTTGAGTTTCGCGCTCGCTATCGGTCTCTGGTATCAGCGGCGTGGTCGAGTCAACAAACTCAACCAATTCCTGGCGAAGTACAATTAAGTTGGCTCCACAGGCTCGCAATACGTTAGCGGCAGATTCATTATCAATGAGAGCCAATAACAAATGCTCAACGGTCATAAACTCATGACGCTTCGAGCGGGCCCCTTTAAAAGCAAGGTTTAAGGTTATTTCCAACTCTTTACTTAACATCGCCTAATACACCTGATCAACTCAACCTAAAGTTCATCCCCCTCTGACGCCTCGATCTCGCACAGTAGAGGGTGTTCATTATCGCGTGCAAACTGATTGACTTGAGCGGCTTTGGTCTCAGCTACATCCCGCGAATATATGCCACAAGTGGCCTTTCCCTGCGTATGTACGATCAGCATAACCCGAGTGGCCTGCTCCCTGTCCATACTAAAAAACAGCTCTAAAGTCTCAACTACAAATTCCATTGGCGTGTAGTCGTCATTCATCATAATAACTTTATAGAGCGGAGGTCTTTTGAGTTTAGGGCGCTCAATTTGCACCGCCAACCCGCCGTCTCCTGCGTCATCGGCACCATCGTCCATCGCGGCGCTGACCATGCAACCTCTAATTAATGGTAGTTGAAGATTTTCAATATTACCCATGGGATTCAAAGATCATTACACATACAAGATGGGGGTAGTTTATCTCAGCTTAAAGCGCAATGAACAAAAAAAGCACCTTATTTGTTTAAATACTTGACATTCAAAAGCAACTTGATTACAAATTGTTCAGGTCCGACGGAAAAGACCTTCTAAATAAGAATAAATTCCCCAAAATTGGAGATGTCTTAAGGGGATCACACTCAAAAAGTAAGGATTAAGTCATGCCTACTGGTACTGTCAAGTGGTTCAATAATGCTAAAGGTTTCGGGTTTATCCTGCCTGAAGAAGGTGGAGAAGACCTTTTCGCTCACTATTCATCCATCGAAATGGATGGCTACAAAACTCTAAAAGCCGGACAAACGGTCGATTTTGACATTGTCAAAGGGCAAAAAGGTATGCACGCCACGAATATACGCATCAGTGCATCCGAAAGATCACCCGGCGTCGCATCAGAAAATACCGGTTCTAGCAGTACAACGAGCAAACAAGAAATGCGCAGTCCAGAGTTTATTGCAGAACACGCTTAAAACTGGCGGTATAAGAAATTATTCGACAGCAGGATCTGACGAAAGGCAGTGCTTTCACGATGTGAAACACGCCGATGCGGTCTCAGGTTGAGATTAGTCGCGCAATATAGCGTCACTGTTATTGCGATTTCTCAGGTCCTTTGCTTTATCGTTTCCAAATTTATCCAAGGCCATGGCGATGGGCGGTACCTTATTGCCCCTATAATGCGCGCTTGTCCGGCCCTTTTCTAAAGAACGCAGCTTGTTAAAAGCCGTCAGCAAGCTGAATCTCTAATTAGGTCGTGTTTAATACCCCGTCACAATGCTAAAGTGGGCCCATTGCCGCAACTTGATGACTCATGCCTGAATTTGCCCTATTCAATAAACCCTTTAATGTTCTCAGCCAGTTTACGGACCCCAATGGTCGTAACACTTTAGCGAACTTCCTGCAGGACCCACGCTTCAAAGGTTTCTACCCAGCGGGCAGATTGGATTTTGATTCAGAGGGACTGCTCTTATTGACCAACGACGGCGCTTTTCAAGCTCGTATCAGCCATCCCAAATTTAAACTCCCCAAAACCTATTGGGCACAAGTAGAAGGTATCGCCAATGAGCAAGCTCTCAACGCACTGCGCAAAGGTGTTGCGCTCAAAGATGGGATGACCGCTCCAGCCAAGGTAAAAATCGTGGAACCCACGGATCTTTGGCCACGCACACCGCCAATCCGCGAGCGGGAAAATATTCCTACCACTTGGTTAGAACTTGAAATTTCAGAAGGCCGTAATCGACAAGTAAGACGAATGACTGCCGCTGTCGGTTTACCAACCCTTCGCTTAGTAAGAGTGCAAATCGGTGCCTGGAAAATCGATGGTCTGCTGCCGGGAGAATACCGCTGGGGCAGTATCACCCTGCCCAAACAGAGAAACCCCAAATCAAGTTGCTCAGGCAAACGCAAATGAGGAATCGATGAGATGTGGCTCCCCCATGTTACTGTCGCAACCATTCTCGAACAGGACAACCGCTACCTTTTGGTTTTGGAAGAAACACCGGAGGGTCAGCGCTACAATCAGCCCGCTGGTCACCTGGAGGAGCACGAATCCTTGCAGCAAGCAGCCATTCGAGAAACCTACGAGGAGACGGGTTGGCACGTTGACATCAAACATCTCATCGGTGTAAGCCTATACCACTCACCACACAATGGCCTGACCTATGTGCGCGTAACCTTTAAGGCGGAATGTGTACGCCACGACCGTGAGGCTCGCCTGGATGAAGGCATCATCAAGCCAGAATGGCTGACCTACGAAGAAATAAGCGAAAGGCGAGAATCGCTGCGCAGCCCCTGTGTACTGCACGATATCGAATTAGCGCGCAGCGGTGCGCACTTCGGATTGGAATTGCTAAGCCACTTTCCGCTAAAATAACCGGCTGGCTTTTTGAGTAGTAATTCATGTCTAACACCTCATCCACCAACTCCAATACTGCGGCAACGAAAGTGATTGTCGGCATGTCCGGCGGCGTCGATTCATCCGTTTCAGCCCTCTTGCTACAACAACAAGGCTACGAGGTCGAAGGCCTGTTCATGAAAAACTGGGATGAAGACGATGGCACCGAATACTGCACGGCTCGACGAGATCTCGCCGACGCCCAGAAAGTCTGCGACAGACTCGGTATAACTCTCCATACGGCAAACTTTGCCGCTGAGTATTGGGATAACGTTTTTGAGTACTTCTTACAGGAATACCGTGCAGGACGCACCCCAAATCCCGATATTTTATGCAATCGCGAGATCAAATTTAGAGTTTTCATCGATTATGCCAGAGCCCTAGGCGCGCAAAAAATTGCCACAGGACACTATGCTCGCACTTTACTACACGATGAACATACATACTTACGCAAAGGGTTGGACCCAAACAAAGACCAAAGCTACTTTCTACACGCGGTGGGCGAGCAAGAATTTGCCCGCACCCTATTCCCGATCGGTGAATTAGAAAAACCGAAGGTGCGCGAAATCGCAGAGCAGCATCAACTGGCAACGCACAGCAAAAAGGACAGCACAGGGATTTGCTTTATTGGTGAGCGCCGATTTAAAGACTTTCTTGAGCAATACCTACCAGCGCAACCCGGATTGATCAAAACAGCTGAGGGTGAGACGATCGGTGAACATCAAGGCCTTATGTATCACACAATTGGCCAACGTCAGGGACTTGGTATTGGCGGTTTAGCGGGGAAAAAAGAAATTCCGTGGTATGTCGCAGCCAAAGACCTATCAACAAACGAGCTTTTAGTGGTACAAGGGAAAGACAACCCACTGTTATTTGCATCTGGATTGCGAGCATCTCAGGCTCATTGGATCAATACTAATTGGAACACAGAGCAGGAATTTAACTGCACCGCAAAAATCCGCTATCGCCAGGAGGACCAAATCTGCAGTGTTCAAATTGACGACGAGCAACTGTATGTGTCCTTTACGAAACCTCAGCGGGCCATCACCCCGGGACAATCGATCGTTTTTTATCAAAACGACATTTGCCTTGGTGGTGCCATTATTGAAAGCGCCCTCAGCGTTTAACCAAGAAAGGATATTGTCGTTTGGATAATCAGTGGCGCAATCAAGTCATCGCTTTGGCGGGTATCACTCAGGCCATTGCCACTATGGATGAACTGGCCAAAACAGGCTACTTGCGAACCGCGCAGTTCGAGGTCACCACCGCCAGCCTATTTGAGCAAAATCCGCCGGATACGGAATCCGTTTTTGGGTCTTTGAGCGCCCTCGAAACTGGTTTAGATGTCATCATCAACTCCCTAAGTAACCGCAAAAACAAAGACAGCACCACCATGATAGGCTACTGCCTGGGAATCTTGCATTTGCAAAAGCGCCTATCAAAAAACCGCGCAATGCTGAGCGCCATCTCCGATCGTCTCGATAAAGCGCGACATCAAGTGCATCACTTCGGCCTCACCCATGACAATGTGGTTGCCAATCTTGCCGAAATCTACAGCGCCACCATCAGTACATTTCCCTTTCGAATTCAAGTGATCGGCGAATACCAACACCTCCAACAACAACGGGTGGCGAATCAGGTCAGGGTACTGCTATTGGGGGCAGTGCGGGCAGCGACACTATGGCGGCAATTGGGTGGCCGCAGGTACAAATTACTCTTGTATAAAAAGCAGATTCTCGAAACCGCAGAGATGTTGCAAAGGGAAATCCGAAGCCAAGCCTAGGATTCTTACCTGCCACCAATCCGATAAGTCTACTATAAGCGGAATCCACACGTTCTCAGGCTCCAATTCAGAGCCCAATTCGCGTATGATTTGCGCTTTTTAATCTCGACAATGGAAACACAATGAAGTTAAGCTCACTGACCGCAATCTCCCCCATCGACGGCCGTTATGGCAGTAAAACCGCAGAACTGCGCGATATTTTTAGTGAATACGGCCTAATTAAGGCGCGGGTGGAAGTCGAGGTGCGCTGGCTGCAGCGCATGTCTGCCAACCCAGACATTGTTGAAGTACCAGAATTCAGTAGCGAAGCCAATTCGGCACTCAACGCCATTGTGACCCAATTCAACGAAGACGACGCACTGTCCATCAAATCCATCGAAGCGACCACCAATCACGATGTCAAGGCTGTTGAGTACTTCATCAAACAACGCTTACAGGACCTTCCTGAACTGGCCAAGATCGCGGAATTTGTGCACTTTGCCTGTACTTCCGAAGACATTAATAACTTGTCGCACGCACTTATGCTGCAACACGGCCGTAAGCAAGTTTTGCTGCCAGCGATGGAAGCAATTGTTAACGCGATACGCCAACTGGCGCTGGAGAATGCAGACGTCCCTATGCTTTCCCGAACCCATGGACAAACGGCCTCCCCAACCACGGTGGGTAAAGAAATGGCGAATGTGGTAGCGCGCTTGCAGCGCCAGCTCAAAACGGTTCGCGACGTGAAAATGCTCGGCAAAATCAACGGCGCTGTGGGCAATTACAATGCGCATTTAAGCGCTTACCCAGAGGTGGATTGGGAAGCCAATGCTGAGATCTTCGTCAGCGGATTAAGCTTAACCTGGAATGCTTACACCACACAGATCGAACCCCATGACTACATCGCGGAATTGTTTGATGCCATCGCCCGCTTTAATACCATACTGATTGACTTCAACCGTGATATTTGGGGTTACATTTCACTGGGTTACTTCAAGCAAAAAACCATTGCCGGAGAAGTGGGCTCATCTACTATGCCACATAAGGTCAACCCAATCGATTTTGAAAACTCGGAAGGTAACCTGGGCTTGGCCAACGCAATTTTCCAGCATTTGGCCAGTAAATTGCCCATTTCACGTTGGCAACGAGACTTAACCGATTCCACCGTATTGCGCAATATGGGCGTCGGTTTTGGCTACAGCCAAATCGCTTATGCCGCCTTGTCAAAAGGCATTAGTAAGCTGCAAACCAATCACACCGCCATTGCTGCTGATCTCGATCAAGCTTGGGAGGTTCTCGCCGAACCCGTTCAAACGGTCATGCGCCGCTTTGGCATCGCCGAGCCATACGAAAAACTCAAGGCCTTGACCCGAGGCCAGGCTATTACAAAAGAGATCATGCAAGCTTTCGTAGAAACGCTGGATATACCAGAAAACGCCAAAGCTCAGCTCAAAGCCCTGACGCCGAGTACTTACATTGGTAACGCCGTTAAACAAGCCAAAAATATCGAAAAGTATTGACCTGAATCAGGGACCGCGACGAGGGGCCCTGGACGGCCCGTTCCTGCTATACCCACTGCGAGTTAAGCCATGCTCACTCACTTAGGTTCGATGCCAGTCGAACAATTTCTGCAAGACTACTGGCAAAAAAAGCCGCTTTTGATTCGCCAGGGAGTGGCCACTCCCCCCCAAGTAGATGGCAATGAACTCGCGGGTTTCGCACTCGAGGACGAAATTGAAAGCCGGCTCCTTGTCGAGACGCCGTGCCCAACGGGCAATCCGCTCAACAGCGCCTGGCAACTGCACCACGGACCACTGCCAGAAGCGCTATTTGCTCAATTGCCAGACTCCCATTGGACTTTGTTGGTACAAGCAGTGGATCAACTGCTGCCGCAAATTCAAAATCTCAAACACCTATTTCGCTTTATCCCCAACTGGCGTATTGATGACGTCATGGTCAGCTATGCCACTGACGGTGGTGGCGTCGGCCCCCACTTCGACTATTACGATGTATTTCTAGTTCAAGCTCAAGGCCAACGGGAGTGGCAGTTAGGACAGCACTGCGACAGCCACAGCCCACTGCGCCAAGATACCGACTGTAAAATTCTCGCTGAGTTCGAGTGCTCTGAACGCTGGCTCGTAGAGCCCGGAGATATTCTCTATATCCCTCCGGGGGTGGCCCACTGGGGCGTCGCGCGGGGAGAATGCACAACCTACTCGGTTGGCTTTCGCGCACCGAGTCACGCCGAAATGCTTTTGGATTTCGCCCAGGAGCTCGCGTCAACCTGGAGTGCTGATCAGCGATTTAGCGATGCCAATCTCGCCACCAGAGAGAACCCAGGTGAGATTACAGAAGCTGAACTCAATGACATCAAGCAATGGTTTCATTCAATCTTGGACGATGAAGCCACCCTGTCCGATTGGTTTGGGCGCTACATGACATACCCCAAGCGACAGAGCCTCACCTATGAAGCAGACGCTCCACTGAGCATTTCCCCCGCCGCTAGGTTCGCCTATCGCAGGGACAAGAGTACACCGTTGCAAGCTAAACTCTACGCCAACGGACAAGTATTCAACTGCACCTTGGAGCTTGCACAATACCTGAGCAGCAGTTTAAATATTTTAACCAGTGAACTCGAACGGTTCTCCGACCCGCAAGATCTGGCAACCATCGCAGAGTTATTGCAGTTAGAGATAATCCTGGAGTGTTAATGTGTTCGGTCAGCTTTGCTAGAATGACGAAACTATGACTTGCGACAACACCGTAATCAATCTTTCCTGGGCGGCACATCAGCTCGCCATAGCCAAGATTCGCCGCGACGTTTTTATTGTTGAGCAAGGCGTCCCCGAAGAGCTGGAATGGGATGAATACGATCAATCCGCTTCTCACTTTGGCGTGATTGACTCGGTCAATCACGAAGACTTAATCGCCTACGGTCGCCTACTGCCTACAGGCAAGCTGACACGCATGGCGGTAGCGCTCTCCCATCGCCGACATGGTCACGGGTCTGCATTAGTGAACCACGCTTTGTCACTGGCGAAGTCACGCGCCCTCCTCGATGTGCACTTAGATGCACAGCTTACGGCCATGCCGTTTTACCGTAAACTCGGATTTAAAGCATTTGGGAATCCTTTTTGGGATGCGGGTATAGAACATATGGCCATGAAAAAAATATGAGGTAAAAGGGGCATATTGATGGACAACAAAGATCCTAACCCTGTCATCCGAATTCAATCTGTAGGCGGCGCTTTAGATGCCATGCGTCGTTTTAGCCATCGAGCAAAACGCACAATCGATATTTTTAGCCATCAACTGGTTGCCAGTGCCTATGACGATCAAAAATTGCTTGATGGCATCTCTCAACTGGTACGACGCAGTGCTCAGTCACAGCTGCGCATTCTGGTTCGTGATACACGACCACTGTATGGCTGTGACCGACCGCTACTGAATTTGGTATATCGCCTGCCCTCACATGCGCAAATTCGGCGCTATACCGACGGCGCAAGCAATCCAAATTACGGCTTTTTTTGCTGCGATCAATTGGATTTGGTCTATCTCGCCGACGAGCCCAATTGGAGCGGCTATGCGCGGAGTAATGCGGCCGCGGAGTCGCGCAATGCCCTGGAGGAATTCAATACGCTATGGACCTATGGCAGTAAAGTGGATCCCAATTTACGTAGACTGAACATCTAACCAATCAAAGCTCAACGCCAACCCAATTTCCCTCGTATACGACCGGAAAAAACTTGAGGCACGAAAGCGTGTCGCTAAGCGGGCCCAAGGCCTGACCGTCGCACAGCTTAAACCCTATACCGTGAACGCGACAGACAATAGACCCATCGCTCAGCTTACCGGTGGACAAGGGCGCATCCATATGTGGACACTTATCCTCGATCAGATAGACCTGCCCCTCCCACTGCAATAACAACAGATGAGTGCGTCCTATTCGCGCCGGAATCCGACATCCATCATACAAATCCACAACTTTTGCGATCGCGGTAAAGGCCATAGTTGATCCTCACTCTAATTTATTTCTGCCGCCATATTAGGTCCCCAATAAAATCAACGGAGAAACGAATAATTTATCTCAGACAAATCGAATTCAGCAGCCGTAAGCATTAGAATACGTGATCAACGCCAAGACCGCTGGCCATACTTTAACAAAGACACCTACCCTATTGCTCTTTACTTTGTATCGCAAGAGTACTCGGAAAAGCCGCCCTCATAAGCCTAGCCACAAAAAACCACTACATTATGGACCGCTTGGAAAAATAGAAAGCTTAGAATAACCCCATGACATTGCCTAAAACCCGACACAGGTGTCAACATATCGGCATGGGCTAACAATCACGACGTTAATTGGTATTTTTAGATGACAACAAGCAGGCCTAAGTGAAAATTACCGCTCTACCTTATACTGAAAATAGCGAACCCTTGTTTGAAAAATTTGTGGATCTCGAAGGTGCTGTTTGGCTCGACAGCGGCAAACCTCTGTCCAACATGGGTCGCTACGACATCATCAGCGCCTTGCCCTCCGAAATCGCAAAACCGACAAACAACCTAGATCTCCGATTGATGCAAAGCAAACTACTCAATTCGGGGGATAGCCACGAGTTACCCTTTGTCGGCGGTTGGATTGGCCATTTCCCTTACAGTTTTAACCACAAACATTTTAAAATTACCGGAAACGATGGCAACCCAGCTTGGTTTGGCTGGTATCCATGGGCGATCGTTGTCGATCATTTAAATCGTCGGACCGATCTTGTTGTTACGGATCAATGCAGTAAACAGCACCAAGACCTAATCCAAATTCGACTCGATTCAAATAATCCTATTCCCACGCCTTACAGCTGCTCTGATTTTAGTCACGACCTCGACAAAGCCGACTACTTGGCCGCACTGGCTAAAATTAAACAATATTTGGTCAGCGGCGATTGCTATCAAATCAATTTCAGTCAAAGATTCAGCGCCCAGATTCAAGGTTCTGCTTATGCGGCGTACAAAATTTTGCGTAAGCAAGTACCCAGCCCATTCTCCGCTTTCGTCCGCACCCCAGATGAAACTCTGTTAAGCATATCTCCCGAAAGATTTATTCAAATTCACGGCAAGCAGGCAATGACGCAACCCATTAAAGGTACAATTGGCCGCCATCACGATCCAGAAGTGGATCATTCCCTGCGCGATGAGTTACAACGCAGTGAAAAAAATCGCGCTGAAAATGTCATGATTGTGGACTTGCTGCGCAACGATTTCAGTCAGCACTGTCGACCTCACAGCGTCAAAGTGAAAAACCTGTTTGAAGTACAAAGTTTTGCCAATGTCCATCATTTGGTCAGCACCATAACCGGCGTTTTGGAGAGCCACGTAGGTCATGTCGCGTTTATAAGTGACTGTTTTCCTGGTGGTTCGATCACCGGCGCACCGAAAAAACGCGCCATTGAAATCATCGAAGAACTCGAAAAAAGCCCACGTGGCCCTTATTGCGGTAGTATCGGCTACTTCAGTTGCAACAACAAAACCGATTTTAACATCGCAATTCGTACTCTGCAGATCAAAGGCAATGAGATCCATGCTTGGGCTGGAGGTGGAATTGTGTTTGATTCAGACCCGGAAGAAGAGTATCAAGAGTGTTTGACCAAAATCATGGCACTCCTCAATTCACTGAATTGAGGAGTGCCACTCGGGTTACAGAGACAGTGATCGATTGCTGGCTTTAATGAATTCTTGTTTCAGATCTTCGTAGGTGTGCACGGCTGGAAACTGGGGAAACTCTCTTATCACATTGTCGGGAGCATGGAACAAGATACCCGCGTCCGCTTCCGCCAACATAGTGGTGTCATTGTAGGAATCGCCTGCAGCAATAGTCCGATAGTAGAGCGTTTTCAATGCGCAAATCGCTTGGCGCTTGGGATTTGCTTGACGCAAGTTATAGTCAGTAACAAAACCAGAATCGTCTACCGTCAACTTGTGGCACAACAGAGTTGGGTAACCCAGTTGGGCCATTAAGGGTCCGGCAAACTCGTAAAAAGTGTCGGATAAAATCACCACTTGAAAACGCTCTTTCAGCCATTGAACAAATTCAGGCGCACCGTCCAACGGCGATAAGGTCGCGATGACTTCCTGTATTTCCTTCAAGCCTAGCTTGTGTTGCGCCAAAATTTTAAGGCGCATGGTCATCAACTCGTCATAGTCGGGGATGTCACGGGTGGTGGCTCGCAGCTCGTCGATGCCCGTTTTTTCGGCGAATTTTATCCATATCTCGGGGACCAGAACCCCCTCCAAGTCAAGACAAGCGATTTCCACAGTATAAACTCCCAGTTGGTCTATTACCAATAGTCAGGCCCAAAGCTAAGTATTTGGACATTAATAGGGACGCAAATCTACCGATTTTACGGTTCAGATGCAATGACTTCCCCCACCCCCCTACAAATCAATATTTCAATGACTGACGCATACCTAAAATCCAGCACGGTTAAGCCCAACAGGCATAAGACTATAGCGCAGTTATATTTCTCAAACGAGTGCGGCTTTGCTATCCTTGCCCACCATTCTCAACCAGCTGTTAATGTGATATCCAACATGAATAAGATTGATGCAGTAGACCTCGACCAATCCTTACAGCAACAAAGCCCCAAGCAAATCCTGGAATATGCTTTGGCGCAATTTAACAATATTGCTCTGTCATTCAGCGGCGCTGAGGACGTGGTTTTAATCGATATGGCCACTCAGATAAAATCTGATGTCCAGGTTTTTTGCTTGGATACCGGCCGCCTACACCCAGAAACCTATCATTATATTGATGAGGTTCGGCGGCACTATGCCATTGAGATCGATGTCTTATTTCCCGACGCCAAAGCTGTGAATGAATTAGTCCGCAACAAGGGGCTTTTCAGCTTCTACGAGGACAATCATCAAGAATGCTGTGCCATACGCAAAATTGGCCCCCTTAAACACAAGTTGCTGAGCTTAGACGCTTGGGTAACAGGCCAAAGACGCGATCAGAGCCCCGGAACCCGCTCGTTTCTTCCGGTTGTTCAAGATGACAAGGTATTTGCCCGCCCAGGAGAACAACTGGCCAAATTCAACCCTTTGGTCAATTGGAGCTCTGCCGATGTCTGGCAATATATCCGCGACCGCGGCCTTCCCTACAATGGTTTGCACGACCGAGGTTATGTCTCCATAGGGTGCGAACCCTGCACTCGAGCCATAGGCCCCAATCAACACGAACGTGAAGGGCGTTGGTGGTGGGAGGAGGCAACCAAAAAAGAATGTGGTTTGCACGCCGGTAACATTCAAAAATAACCTCACCCAAGATTAACTCAAGTAAATTGAATATTAGGCAAAACCATGAAGATCACTCTTGTAAAAAAAATATTGGCCGACGGCTCTCCCTGTAAGAAGTGTGCCGACGTTTTGGAAAAACTTGAAACCTCCAGTAACATCTCGCGCATCGACGCCATAATAACGGCCGACGAACGCGATCCATCAAGCGAAGGCATGGTCCTCGCAAAGCAACACGATGTTGATCGAGCGCCCTTTTTTATCGTCGAGCGTGATTCAGGTGAGACTCAAATTTACACAGTCTATTTAAAATTCGTAAAAGAAGTGTTGCAGCAGGAAGGGAATGAAAAAGAGGAATTGAAAGAAATTCTGCAGAATAACAGTGACCTCGACTTTCTATAAATAGAACCCAACAAAGTTGAGAAGAGCCACATACCTCGCTGACTTGAGTATGTGGCTAGAACATCAGTAAACTGGCAGTTCAATATTCGAGAACAATTCATCGAGCTCCATCTTGGAGTGCCGATTGAATGCCTCGCTGACCATCTCCTTGGTGAGATGTGGAGCAAACTCCTCGATGAATTCATACATAAATCCACGCAAGAAAGTGCCACGCCGAAAGCCGATTTTAGTCGTGCTGGGACGGAACAAGTGGCTCGCATCCAAAGCGACAAGATCACTGTCTTCCTCTTTTTGATACGCCATTTTAGCGACAATGCCAATGCCTAAGCCCAAGCGCACATAGGTTTTGATCACGTCAGCATCCGCAGCAGTAAACACAACTTTAGGCGCCAAGCCGTGCTCAATAAAAGCTTCATCCAGTTTCGAGCGGCCGGTAAAACCGAAGACATAGGTTACGATCGGGAACTTAGCGACGTCCTCAATTGTGAGGTGCGAAATCTGCGTCAGCGGATGATCTTTGGGCACCAGCACGCAGCGATTCCAGCGATAGCACGGCAACATAATCAAATCACTAAACAACTCCATGGCCTCGGTGGCAATTGCGAAATCCACAGAACCATCTGCCGCCATTTCCGAAATCTGCATAGGCGTGCCCTGATGCATATGCAGTGAAACATCGGGGTAGCGTTTGATGAAATCGCCGATGACCGGAGGCAAAGCATAGCGGGCTTGGGTATGGGTCGTGGCGATAGACAGACTCCCTTTGCGCTCGTTGCTAAACTCCTGGGCAACTTGTTTGATACTTTCGACCTTGCGCAGTATTTCTCCGGCTGTTCGCAAAATAGCCTCGCCTGCCGGCGTAATGCGCGTCAAGTGCTTCCCGCTTCGAGAAAAAATCTCCACCCCCAATTCATCCTCTAGCAAACGAATTTGCTTACTGATTCCAGGCTGAGATGTATAGAGACTCTGCGCTGTGGCAGATACATTGAGGTCGT
>JBNKFP010000016.1:0-23111 GCA_050289365.1 Cellvibrionaceae bacterium
CACACACGCTCATAGCGGCAAAAGTATCTCCGTGGTACCCGTGATAGAAACTTAAAAGTTTGTGTTTGGCCTGATCATGTTGAGACTGCCAATATTGCAAGGCCATTTTAATGGCAACTTCCACCGCCACCGAACCGGAATCGCAATAAAAAACGTAATCGAGTTCGGTTGGCGTCATGTCGATAAGCTTTTTGGCTAAATGAATGGCCGGCTCATGGGTTAACCCCCCGAACATCACATGAGACATTTTTTGGCTTTGAGATGCCAAAGCTTCGTTTAAGACAGGGTGGTTATAGCCGTGAATGGTGCTCCACCAGGAAGACATGCCATCGACGACCCATTGCTGATGATCAGCAATTTTTAGTTTTGATCCCTGCGCTTGTTCAACTAGGTATAAGGGATTGGTTGAGTCTATGGAGGAGTAGGGGTGCCATATGTGTTGCTGGTCAAATGCCAGCAGTTGGCTGAGTTCGAGGTTTTTCTGGGACATAAAACACCAAATGCGTAAACAAGGTCGCCATTATAAGCTATGTCTAGGCAATTTATGGTCTGTCCAGGCTAGGCTAATAATCAGAAAGTTCGGTACTGGCGAATTGGTGAGCCCGAATAAAAGTGTCTATTTGATCTTTCTGCTCTTCAGATAGGCCCACAAACAAAGCCCCTATAAGGCAATGGCGATGGGGTTTGCGGATAAATTTGAGCGATTTAATGTGGACTTTGGATTTTACGCAATAGTTTTCATCAAACTCCAGCGTCAACTCTGCTGTAGGAGTGTAAAACAAAGGCTTACTCCTAGTGTGACTGAGTATCATCAAGCCACCTGTGGAAAGATTTCTAACAACCCCTTTTATTTCTCCGACCATGGGGGCGAGCATTCGGACTCGCGGCATGTGGTCCGTTAGAAATTCAGTCCTAGGGTGTTGTCTACGGTCTGAAATACGCTGCTTTTCTAGGATTTTAGCCAGTAAGCAAGGGCCACCGTGAATCGGTATTTTTTGATCTAGCTCGATTTTTAAGACGAGTGCACCCTCGTCGCTGATGAGGGTTAAGGTGTATTGGGTGCCTGTCGTAGGTTGTTGAAGGCGTGGGAAAAAGTCGTCCAGCAACAATGAATTTGAATTCAGATCAACGCCCACAATTATTGTTTGATGAATATCGAGCCGGTTCAGCGGTCGCGCTGTGGTCAAAATTTTGTTTTTTTCGGCGGACAGTACCATGTCAATTTCATCGGCCTGCCAATTCAGTGATTGCGTTTGTAGCTTGTAATCAAACGATTCCAAGACATCCAAAGGCAACTCAGGAAGAGGGCGGTGGTTGAACAATGTGTGAACTTTATTGAATAGCTCTCTCATGAATGCCCTTTGCGTTAACTTTTTGACGTATACATGGCATTGAGCAAGAAGCGTTCCGAGTTCGAGTGCATCGCCGTTCAACGATGATATCCGCGTGTGGTACTTCCGAAGATCTGCAATTTAGTTGTTAGATGGATATTTGTCTGTTCACTCCGTGGTTGAAAAAACGTACAATGCGGCGTTTTTCCTTGGGGTTTGGCATGCCGGTAGAATCAGATCGTAAAAGTAAATTGGAATTCAATAAGTTGCAAAAGCGACTGCGTCGCTTGGTAGGCGAGGCCATTGTGGATTTCAATATGATCGAAGAAGGTGACCGAATTATGGTTTGCCTATCTGGGGGTAAGGACTCCTACGCCATGTTGGACATCCTGATGGCGCTTAAAAAGATCGCGCCAGTCCAATTTGACCTTGTTGCGGTCAACATGGATCAGAAGCAACCAGGTTTTCCAGAACACGTCTTGCCAAACTATTTAGACGCTCTCAGTATCGAATACCACATTATAGAGCGCGATACTTACAGCATTGTCAAATCCGTTATTCCTGAGGGAAAAACCACCTGTGGTCTCTGCTCTCGGTTGAGGCGCGGGACGCTATACGGCTTTGCAGAGCAGATCGGCGCAACCAAGATCGCTCTTGGGCATCATAAGGATGATATTGTTGAAACCCTGTTTCTTAACCTTTTTCATGGTGGAAGACTCAAGGCAATGCCGCCAAAACTCTTAGCTGATGACAAGCGAAATATTATTATTCGCCCCTTGGCCTATTGCCGTGAATATGACTTAAGCGCTTATGCCAGTGCCCGAGATTTTCCTATTATTCCCTGTAACTTGTGCGGGTCACAGGAAAATCTTCAGCGGCAAGCCATTAAAGGGATGTTGCAGGAGTGGGACAAAACCGCTCCCGGGCGGGTGGAAACAATCTTCTCAGCTTTACAAAAAGTGTCACCGTCTCAACTTGCCGACCGAAACCTGTTCGATTTTATCAACCTTACAATTGATCGCTCAGCGATTCCTGAGGCAGAGGAAGAGTCGGGTGAACTTACTCCCGTGAAATTTATCGAGCCTGGCAATTCGCTGAATGCTTAAATTTTCATCCATCCTTTTGGCGCGATAAACCTTTAAATTGCGGTAATGCAACTCTGTGATGCCGGAAGTTCATTCTGGTGCGTCTACAGTCGTCAGTTTGGTGCAAAAGCGCACGGATACATTTCGGCGCTAAATATGGATAGATCTATCCATTCGAAAATGTTCTAAAAAAATGTTACGTAAGTATTGCAATTGGATGACGGTTTCCGGTCATTTTTTACTTTAAAGTTTCCACAGATCCTGTGGATAACTTAGTGGATAGTCTATGAGAAATAGCCCCCACACCCCGTAATCACTAGTGCTTACACAGATTGGTTAATTTGCGACCACAAAATTATATATCAATAAAAACAATGACTTACGTATATTTAAGGCTTCTTGGTGCGGTTAAAAAGTAAATTACACCTTGACATAGAGGAATTGCGTTTTATGCCCAGGGATTGTGCATAAAAGGTTTGCGCTCGCTAACCTGCTACCGCGGTAGTAATAATTTTGTCATATTTCAAGATGCGGTTTTAGTCGCTGATAGGGTTTTATGGGATCTGTTTGAGCGGCGATTTTTTTGTGATATTAGACACGTAGGTGAAAGAAAATTGACAGCGCAATTGGCTATTTACGTTGACAGTTTTCCGATCTGTGCTACCAAAATGGGCGACGCTAGATCTTGATGTCTATTTATGCGTCACCGGTTTTTGATGTAATCAGTGCTGATGGCCACCCACACCATGGGCATGGCCATGGGCAAGTTCTTCTGCAGTCGCTTCGCGCACAGATTCAATTCGAATGTCGAAAATCAATGTTTTGCCTGCAAAGGGATGATTAAGGTCTACATCGACTACGAACTTTCCGGCTTTGACAACTCGGCCGCTGACAGCCCCATTCTCTGTTTGCACTCGTACCACCGCTCCCTGTCGAAGATTTTTGGGGCGAGAAGCCAAATGTTTTATGGGGACCCGTTGCACGGAGTTTGGTTTTATGGGGCCGTATGCCTGCTCGGGGCTCAGGACCACTTGGACACTACTGCCGGTCGTCAAGCCGGTCAGAGCTTCTTCTAGAGCAGGTAAAAGGTTGTGATGACCATGAAGATAAGTCATGGGCATTTCGCCATTATTGCCTTCTAAGGGAGTGCCATCTTGTTCCGATAGTTGATAATAGAAAGTGACGGCGTGATCGTTAGCAATATTCATAAGTTTGAATGGTTGGTCAGTAGAGGGGCGGCGATTATACGACTTTGGTTAGGCTGAGCCAAATCGATTTAGCCTGGTCTTTGCAAAAGGACAGGTTAGCGGAGGCGATGGCTTTGCTTTGGATGATCGATGCTGGCGACGGTGCATAAAATAATTTAGTTACGTCGAAAGCAAATCTTGGCATAATTCCGTCCGACGTGGCCACATGGGAAATCACCCTTGCTGTTGATATTGTTCGTTTCGGCCTGCCAATACGCAGTTGTACAATTGACGTTGGTCAGTTCCTCTGCATCCCTTTGTTCTCATAGTGTCTATTTATGACGTCGGCCAGCTTCATTCGCATCTTTTGTTCGCGTCATTTATTCTTTCTATTCGTTCGATTACGCATAAACTACCCGCTTGCGGCCGATGTTTTTCGCTGCAAATGATTCGTTCCATGCGCCCAATTGACAGCAATAGAATGGATGTTAATCTGTGCCGACGCTCACCCAAACCCAATCAAAAGAACAACGATAAAGATTAGAAACTTAAGAGGCTAAGTCGTAATGAGTGACAACAAGATCCTAATTGGTAGCCAAGAGTGGTGCTCATTCCATTCTCTGGGGATTCCGGCTATCAAGGCTCGTGTCGATTCCGGTGCTAAAACATCCAGTGTGCACGCCGTAAATATTCAACCATTCAAGCGCGGCGGCGAGAATTGGGTCAGTTTCGAAGTGCACCCGCTGCAAGATAATCGTCGAACTGTGGCCCGTTGCGAGGCACCGGTAGTCGATCGCAGATCCGTAAAAAGCTCCAGCGGTGATAGCGAAAAACGTCTCGTCATTAAAGTCCCTATGCAGTTGGGTGATCTCACTCGAGAAATCGAAATAACCTTAACCAATCGGGACTCCATGGGATATCGCATGCTATTGGGTCGAGAAGCCATGGCCGGCTGTATGTTGGTCGATCCAGCCGTCAGCTTTTTGCAAGGTGATTTCGACCATGAGCAGTTGCAGACACTTTATGGCAGTTATGAACAACCGGATCAGCAGGGGTTAACCATTGGTTTGCTCGCCAGCGACGCGACGCTATACAGTAATCGACGCATTATTGAAGCGGGGGAAGAGAGGGGCCATAAAATGGTGTTTCTCAATATCAAACATTGCTATATGAAAATGGATGCCGAAAATCCAGAAATTCACTATAGGGGGGGGAAGGTTCTCGATTATTTGGATGCCGTGATTCCTCGAATTCGACCGAGTATGACTTATTATGGTTGCTCTTTAACGCGTCAGTTTGAGAGCATGGGGACCTACGCTTTAAATGCTTCTGCAGCTATTGCCCAGTCACGCGATAAACTTTTTTCGCTTCAGTTGTTGTTAAAAAATGGCCTCGATATTCCAGTAACAGGTTTTGCTAATTCGCCTAGCGATACCAATGACCTCATTGATATGGTTGGTGGAGCGCCGCTCATTGTGAAGTTACTGGAGGGCGCGCAGGGGCGTGGTGTGGTTTTAGCCGAAACGCGCAAGGCGGCGGAAAGCGTTATTAACGCATTCAAATCGCTGCAAGCCAACTTGCTCGTACAAGAATTTGTTAAAGAAGCGGATGGAAAGGATCTAAGATTATTTGTCATTGATGGCAAAATCGTTGCGTCGATAGAGCGCAAGGCGGCACCGGGAGAATTTCGCGCGAATATTCATCAAGGGGGTACGGCCGGTACCGTGAAAATCACCCCAGAAGAGCGGAAGTTAGCTCAAAAAGCCGCTAAAACGCTCGATTTGATGGTTGCTGGAGTGGATATTATCCGCTCTGCACGTGGCCCTCTTTTATTAGAAGTAAATTCATCACCTGGACTTGAAGGGATTGAAACTGCCACCGGGCGCGATATTGCTACTCTCATGATTACCGCCATTGAGAAAAAATTGGATTGGAAGCGAAAATTGGCTGCAGAGCCCATCGTGCAGGAAGAAACCTTTTAATTCGTTCCTAATATACTAAGCATTAAGACTTTGAACCGGTTTTCGACAGTGCAGACAAACAGAGAGTGAATGTTTAATGATGAACCTTGAACGGCAATTTTTACAAATAGTGGCCTTGTGGTTAATGTCATTGATCATGTTTTCCTGCTCATCAAAACCGGAATCCACTACAGCCGCGCCCGCACAGCAAATATTAACCATGTCGGTTGGCCCCTCTCCGCAGTCTTTAGATCCCCATCAGATTACTGACAGTGTCGGTTTTAAGATTCTCAGTGCGTTGATGGAACCACTTTTGACCTTGGATTTAAACCGATTTGTTATTGAGCCGGGTGTCGCGGAGCGTTGGAGTGTGTCGGATGACGGGAAAGTCTTCCAGTTTTTTTTACGCGAAAATGCAAAGTGGTCCAACGGTGATGCTGTCACATCAACCGATTTTGTATTCGCTTTTCAGCGAATCCTATCCCCCAGATTGGGCAATCAGTTCGCTACAGATTTCTTTGCAATCAGAAATGCTGAAGCATTCTATAAGGGTGAAATAAGGGATTTCAGTCAAGTGGGTGTGACGGCAGTATCGGAAAACGTATTGCAAATCAACTTAGCAAAAGTTGATCCTGTCTTTCTAAAGCGCATAGCCAATGTCACAGTGGCTCCGATCCATTGGCGCAGTATTGAGCAGTATGGTGATCTTGATGATCCTGCAAATCCTTGGACGGATCCTGGAAAATATATCGGCAATGGTCCGTTTTCATTAAAAACTTGGCAAATCAATAAAAAAATTGAAGTCGTAAGAAATCCCCATTATTGGGACGCCAACGCCATCAAATTAGACGGTATTGTGTTTCAGATGGTTGAAAATGAAGCTGCAGAAGAGCGAATGTATCGCACTGGGATGATCGACATAGCGATGAGTGGTCGAATTCCTGTTGAGAGAGCTGAATATTATCGCGTAGAGAAACCGTCTGAAATTCTCAGTCAAACACTCTATGGCACCTATTATTATCTATTCAATACCAAAAAACCGCCCTTTACGGACGCTAGAGTTCGTAAGGCATTGAGTCTTTGTGTTGATCGACAATTGATTATTGATTCCATGTTGAAAAACTCTGAGGAGCCCGCATACTCCCTAAGCTTGAACGTTGGTGGTTTTCACCCTCCACAAATGGCTCGCTACAATCCTCAATTGGCGAAAACCTTATTGGCGGAGGCCGGATTCCCCGATGGCAAGGGCTTTCCTGAGTTTACGTTGATGTATAACACTTCCGATTTTCATCGCAAAGTCGCCGTCGCTATCCAGCAAATGTGGCAGCAAGATTTAAATATTAAAGTGCGTTTAGAAAACCAGGAGTGGAAAGTATTTTTGGATACTCGCGCCAATCTTGCTTTCGATGTGGCTCGCTCGGGTAGTTTCAGCACCATTGGTGACCCCTTAGATTTGCTTGGAATGTTGAAATCGGATCATGGAACCAATGATACAGGTTGGGAAAATGCGAAATTCGACGATTTAATCAGTCGGGCTCAGCAAGAAGTGAAACAGGTGAAACGCTTTGAACTGCTGTCTGCAGCGGAACAATTTGTGGTGGACGATGTACCTATCTTGCCGATTTTCTATTACAAATTAACCTATTTAGTATCTCCGAAAGTCAAAGGCTTTGACACCAATATGGCAGATATTCCCAATTTTAAGGGGGTCTATCTTGATACGACAGGATCTCATTAGAAGCGGACTGGTTGCTTTTCTTTCCGTCATTTGTGTCCTGTCAGGGTGCAGTAAATCTGCCAGGAGTAGTAATGCTCAGCAGGGCGCTGAGCAACAGGTACTCTATTATGCGAATGGAGACGAGCCAAGGAGCCTTGATCCGCAGCTGACTGCCGGCAGTCCGGATTACAACATCATAATGAACCTGTTTGAAGGGCTTACCAGCAAAGATCCCGTAACGCTAGAGCCTGAGCCAGGTGTGGCGGAATCTTGGGAGATTGCGGCTGATGGCAAGCGATATACTTTTCACTTGCGTCAAGGAGCAAAATGGTCGAACGGCGATCCTGTATTGTCTTCCGATTTTGTGTTTTCCTGGCGGCGGGCCTTGCTCCCGAGTTTACCTAATCAATACGCCTATATGTTTTTCTATATTGAGGGCGCCAAAGATTTTTACGATGGCAAGATTACCGATTTTTCTAAGGTGGGCATTTCCGCGCCGGATGACAAAACTTTGATTGTTAAGCTAACTCATCCCAATAGCTTCTTTTTACAATTGCTAGATCATCACTCCTATTACCCTTTGCATCAAAAAACCATAGAAAAATTTGGCACGATTGACGACGCCAATTCAAAATGGACGCTACCTGGAAATTTCGTTGGTAACGGGCCATTTGTTCTCCGTGATTGGCAGGTCAATAAAGTGATAACGCTGGTCAAGAGTGAAACCTATTGGGATCGGGATAAGGTCAAGTTGAACGCCGTACATTTTCTCCCAATCGATGATCAGCAGGCGGAGGAGAGGGCATTTCGTGCAGGTAAGGTTCATCTCACCAATACGCCGCAGTTGGACATAGAAAAAGTAGCAAAATACCGAAATGAGCATCCAGATTTGTTGCGTATCTATCCAACTTATGCCACTTACTACTACGAAATAAACACTCAAGTTGAAGTTTTAAATGATGTTCGAGTGCGTCGGGCTTTAGCCTATGCCATTGATCGAGACCTGCTTGTAGGCAAGGTTACCAAGGCCGGAGAAATTCCAGCCTATAGTATGCTGCCACCGGATCCCAACGGCTACCAGCCAAAAAACTATTATCGTTACGATCCCGTTAGAGCCAAAGCTCTGCTTGCTGAGGCTGGGTTCCCAGAGGGCAAAGAGTTTCCTGA
Source organism: Cellvibrionaceae bacterium (assembly GCA_050289365.1). GTDB lineage: Bacteria > Pseudomonadota > Gammaproteobacteria > Pseudomonadales > Cellvibrionaceae > JBNKFP01. Next base: position 8,449 of record JBNKFP010000016.1, read on the forward strand.
ATTTACCATTCTTTATAATACCCATGACAATCATCGTAAAGTGGCGTTGGCGATCCAGCAGATGTTAAAAAATACACTTAATATCAATGTGCAGATCGAAAATAAAGAGTGGAAAGTGTATATGGCCGCTCGTGATAATCATGAACATCAAATTGCTCGCGCGGGTTGGTTGGCCGATTATGTTGATCCGAGCAATTTTTTCGATGTCTTTCGATCTTATTCAGGAAATAACCGCAGCGCCTGGGCGAGTGCTGCTTATGACGAATTGATGTTAAAGGTAGAATCTACGGTTGACCTCAACGAACGGAACAAACTGTTTGAAGAGGCGAATAAAATTCTCGCGGACGAAATGCCAATCATTCCGCTCTACTACTATGTGGATGTGAATTTAGTGTCGCCTGCGGTTAAAAACTGGGCGAATAATGTAATGCATTTTCATCCATTAAAAGAAGTCTATCTTGATCCAAATGCCTTAGTTGATCTGAATTAATGTTGCGTTTTATTTCCATAAGAATTGTGTCTGCAGTTCCCGTACTGTTTTTTGTTACTTTGATTACATTTGTCTTCATTCGTATGGCCCCAGGCGGCCCTTTTGATGAAGAACGTGCCGTCCCAGCCGCTGTCATGGAAAATCTGAATAAGCGCTATCATCTGGACGATCCCTTACCTAAGCAGTTTTATGACTATATGCTGGGATTAATGCGTGGTGATTTTGGCCCATCTTTTAAGTACCCCACTCGCAGTGTAACGGAGTTAATTGCTTCAGGTGTACCAGTCACTTTAGAGTTGGGATGTTATGCCTTAATGATAGCGGTATTAATCGGTGTAAGCGCTGGAGTGGTTGCAGCCATTCGTCCTAATAGCTGGCAAGATTATCTGCCCATGTCGATTTCCATGTTAGGTATCTGCCTACCGTCCTTTGTTTTAGGTCCCATTTTACTGCTGGTGTTTGCAATTGGTTTAGATTGGGTGCCAGTTTCGGGTTGGGGCGATTCCCCTGGGGACAAAATCTTGCCCTCGTTAACTTTAGGTGCAACCTATGCCGCCTACTTGGCCCGGCTAACTCGGGGAGGGATGCTGGAAGTGCTGTCTCAGGATTATATTCGCACCGCAAAGGCCAAGGGGTTGAGTACCTTCAGGATTATTGTTGTGCATGCTCTTAGAGGTGGTTTAGCTCCAGTGGTCAGTTTTTCTGGGCCAGCCATTGCCGGATTGTTATCCGGTTCTTTTGTCGTTGAAACCATTTTTCAAATTCCGGGGCTGGGGCGTTTCTATTTACAAGCGGCATTTAATCGCGACTACACCATGATTTTAGGCACGACTATCTTTTTTTCATTTTTAATTGTCCTATTTAATTTACTGGCTGATATTGTTTTGGTTTGGATGAACCCACGTCTCCGGCAGAGTACCTTTGGGGGAAGTTCTCGTGGCTGATGTCGACACCGCCGATCTGGCGCAATTTGAACAGGGACGCTCCCTATGGCAAGACGCGCTGGCAAGGTTGCTGCGAAATTATTTAGCGGTAGCGGGATTTATCGTCATTGTCATCATGGTGCTTTTGGCCTTATTAGCACCATGGATTGCGCCTTACCCCTATGAAGAACAAAATCTTTTACTCGGTGCTACTCCCCCGTCAGCCCAACATTGGCTCGGAACGGATATTTTTGGTCGAGATCAATTTACCCGCATTATTTATGGTAGTCGAGTTTCACTGATGGTGGGTTTTGTAGCCACCTCGGTTGCGCTGTGTATTGGTGTTGTCTGGGGCACAATTGCCGGTTATGTCGGTGGCCAGTTGGATACGGTCATGATGCGTGTTGTGGATGTACTCTACGCGTTGCCTTTTACGATTTTTATCATTTTATTAACCGTTATTTTTGGTCGAAGTATGCTGCTGTTATTTTTGGCCATTGGCGCCGTTGAATGGTTAACTATGGCGCGAATTGTTCGCGGCCAAGTTATGTCCCTGCGCCACCAGGAGTTTGTCGAGGCAGCTATTTCCATGGGGTATTCCCGTTGGCGCATTATGTTTAAACATATGGTGCCCAATATTTGGGGGCCGATCATCGTCTATACCACTCTAACGATTCCCAGTGTCATTTTACTGGAGTCGTTTTTGAGCTTTCTGGGTTTGGGTATCCAGCCACCTCAGAGTTCCTGGGGATCTTTGATTTCCAGTGGTGTGGAAACCATGGAGGAATTTCCTTGGCTGCTCATTTATCCCGCTCTCGCCTTAAGTTTGACCCTTTTTGCGCTGAATTTTTTGGGGGATGGTTTGCGCGATGCCCTGGACCCGCGAGTCTCAAAGGATTAAAACGATGTCCTATTTAACGGTGAAAAATTTGTCTGTTGATTTCAATACTCGCGATGGCGTGATCCACGCGGTAAAAGATGTCAGCTTTAGTGTTCAAAAAGGGCATATTTTGGGTATTGTTGGTGAATCCGGCTCCGGAAAATCTGTCGCCTGTTACAGTCTCTTAGGCTTGCTCCCCGCGCCTCCCGCACAAGTCGTTGCGGGAACGGCGCTGTTTGATGAAGTGGATCTGTTTAAGTTGAATGAAAACGCTTTGCGAAATTTACGCGGTACCCGTATCGGTATGATTTTCCAAGATCCGATGACCAGCTTGAATCCCAATATGACCGTTGCGGAGCAACTGATGGAGCCGCTCCTGGTACACGACAAAATCAGCCGGGCCGAGGCGCTAAAAAAGGCCATCGCCGTCCTCCGTGAAGTGGGTATTCGGGATGTTGAGCGGCGAATTAACGGCTATCCTCACGAGTTTTCCGGTGGGATGCGGCAGCGAGTGATGATTGCCATGGCGTTGATAAAGGAACCGGACATACTGATCGCGGATGAGCCCACTACTGCACTGGATGTCACCGTACAAGCACAGATTTTAGAGTTGATTCGGGCCATTCAAAATCGCCGAGGACTGACCATCATCTTGATCTCTCATGATTTGGCGGTTGTGGCGGATGTGGCGGACGATGTCATTGTGATGCAAAAAGGACAGATTGTTGAATCTGGGCCAGCAAATGCGATATTGCGTTCGCCACAACACCCGTACACACAAAACTTAATTGCTGCCATTCCCACAACGGCTAAACCGGGATGCCCGCAATTCACAGCGGATGAGGGACCCATACTCGAGGTATCTGGCATCAAAAAAACGTATAAAACGGGTCGAAGCTGGTTTTCAAGCGTGCAAGATCAAGCGGTATATGCTGTAAAGGATGTCAGTTTTCATCTAAAGCGGGGTGAAATTTTAGGGTTGGTCGGAGAGTCCGGTTCCGGCAAATCGACTGTTGGGCGATCGATCTTACGTTTGGTCGATGTGGAGGCGGGATCAATCGTATTTGACGGCCAAGATCTCTGCCAATTGTCCGCCGCGGATTTACGTCCGTTAAGACGCGATATCCAGATGATATTTCAGGACCCTTATGCGTCGCTAAATCCAAGAATGACCGTATTTGATTGTCTGGTTGAGCCTTTGCATGTGCACAAAATAGTGCCTAAAGCAGAATATTTGCCTGAAGTGCATCGGCTGATGGATGAGGTGGGTTTGAGTCGTGAAATGATTCGAAAATATCCCCACGAATTTTCTGGCGGACAGCGGCAACGAATTGCGATTGCGCGAGCCTTAGCGATGCGTCCTAAACTTATCGTTGCCGATGAACCTGTTTCCGCTTTGGATGTCACGGTGCAATCGCAAGTTCTTAACTTATTAATTGATCTGACGGCAAAATATCGCTTGGCCATACTTTTTATTTCCCATGATTTGGCCGTTGTGCGCTATGTTTCTGATCGAATTATGGTTATGCAATCTGGGGAAATTGTGGAGTTCGGTGAGGCTGAGCAAATCTATAATTTACCGCAAATGCCGTACACCCAAGAGTTGATGGCTGCAGCTCGACATTTATAGGTTGAGGCTACTTTCCTGTCTAAAGTTCACGCCACAGTCAAATACTTTAAGCTAACGTGCTAGGTTGTGGTTTTTCGCGGTGATTGAGCTGGACGAGAAAAAAGGGAAAAGAAACCAATCTTTTAGAAATTGTCTAAAAGAAAAAGCCAAATTGGCTGCTGGGTGAGTCGCAGCAGCACGATTTGAAATTATATCTAAAAACAGCTTTTAGGCAGTTGCTTCAGCGGCTTCAACATTCTCTGCTTGAGGACCTTTTTGGCCCGAACCTTCAGTAAAGGTAACCGCTTGACCTTCTTTTAGCGTTTTAAAGCCCGATCCAGTGATGTTGCTAAAGTGAACGAATAAATCCGGTCCACCTTCGCGACTGATGAAACCGTAACCTTTGCTTTCGTTGAACCATTTTACGGTTCCATTTAACTTATTTGACATAACTTCTGTAAACCTTTTGTGTATTCATTTGGAGTCTTTTACGAATGCGGTTCCCTGAAAGGGATGGCTAGGTTATGCCATTCCAAGTTCTGTACCTGTAAACCAAACCAACTTGAATTCCCAATCCTGACGCTCAAAATACCTGAGGTTGGCGCAAGTTTCGACCGGCAGCTTGGGGGGGCATTGGTCGTTTGATCAGTGTGCAGTGTATGTTGAGATGTTGACCTTTCCAACCACATTCAAGGTCGATTCTAGGACGGTTCTGCGACAATAGCAATACGATTTTGAGTCAAATCCATATGCGCTTCAGAAAATTTAACCATCAAAAAAATGAGCCAATCTGGAGCGTGGTCTATATGACAAAAGTTTGTCTGTTGTTGAATAAAATCGAGGCATATTCGTCAGTCGATTTGCACCAAAATGTTGGAATTATTTTAAGTAACGATTTCAAATTGATGCGAAACAAAAATTGGATTTGTCTATTTGCACGGATTGAGTGCAAAAAGACAAGCGTTTCGAAATGTGCAAAGATTTGAAGGGAACGGGCTCAGTAAATGCTTGCCATTGCTAAACCGCACACTCAAAGCAAACTTTCATCAAATTATTTTTTAACAGAGTAGGGCAATTTGGGGATGTAGTCTTTAATTAAGTTAAAGCCATTATTATAAACACTGTTTATATCCACTTTGACATTGCGTTTTACGCGTTTGGATATCATGGTGACAGGGAACAGACATTGGTTTATTCGCGGTAGGCAAACAGCGCGACTTTTGCCGCGATTGTCTTCGTAAACTTGCCATGTCATCTGGTGTTCTTTGACGTAAACATCACCCAGTGCGACACCCATTGCCAGCAGTTCCTCCGCGTTGGCTGCGGCGACGATTTGCTGGTTAAGTAATTGTTGCAAAACGGATAAATCGCGTTTATCGCCATAAAGTATTTTGTCTAATCTTTTAAAACTTAAGTCGCTGATCAATTCGCGTTTATGGTCTAAGTAGATCTCATCGACCCGTTCTAAATTGGTTATTCGAACTTCGTTGTCTGGTTGTGCCGCAAGTTTGGGGGCCACAACCGTAAAAAAAACGACAAAAGCGAGTATGCGCATATTTACTTTTCCAAAAAATCGCCTGCTAGTATATCGCAGACATTGGTGTTGAACGACCGTCAGTCGCGACGATGCGCACATGCTCTGGTCGTAATTCGGAGGCACACTTCACGCCACAGGAGTGGGCGATCATGTTGACATCATGGATGATCTGTTGGTGATAGTTTGCCACTCGGTTTGCTTTGTCGGTTGGATCAAGACCGTTTTGCAAACGCGGATCATGGGTCGTAATTCCAGTTGGGCAGGTATTTTTATGGCATTGCAGGGCTTGTATACAGCCTAGAGCAAACATAAACCCTCTCGCTGAAACCACCACATCGGCACCGCTCGCTAAGCTCAAAGCGACAAAGGCTGGAGAGATTTGTTTGCCGGAAACGATCAGTTTGATGCGCTCTTTTAAGTGATACTGGACTAGCTTACTGTAAACTAAGGGCAAACTTTCGATCAGCGGTAAGCCAACGTAGTCCATAAGCGGTTGCGGAGCCGCTCCAGTACCGCCGTCGGCACTATCAATGGTGATGAAGTCTGGTGCGAGTTCTGGGCTTTGAACTATGGCTTGCATGAGTTCATCTAGCCAGTGGACATTGCCGACTACCGATTTGAAACCTACAGGTTTGCCTGTGATTCTGCGTATTCGGCCAATCATCTTCAGCAACTCTTGTGTGTTGTTGATATCAATATGGCGGTTGGGACTGACCGATGCCTGGCCTTCGGGAATACCGCGTATGGACGCAATTTCAGCGGTCACTTTGTCTGCCGGTAAAATGCCGCCTTTACCGGGTTTGGCTCCTTGACTCAGTTTGATTTCGAACATTTTGACCTGTTCGATAGCCGCTATTTTTTGCAGGCGTTCTTCATCAAGATGACCATCTGCTGTTCTCACTCCATATTTGGCGGTTCCCAATTGGAAGACCAAATCGCCACCGCCGGCTAAATGGTAAGGTGAGAGACCGCCTTCCCCCGTATTCATCCAGCAGCCAGCTTTGGCGGCTCCCCGTGCAAGGGCTGTTACCGCCGGTTTTGAAAGGGCTCCAAAACTCATCCCCGAAATATTAAAAAAGGAATGGGTTGCGAATGGATGTGCGCAGTCGGGGCCAAACACTATGGCTTGACTCACTTGAGTCTCTTCATCAAGCGGTGGAAAAGCCGCATTTAAAAAATGGGGTTCACCAACGGTCAATATGCTGCGGGTGGAGCCAAAAGCGACATTGGTGGTAACGCCTTTGGCGGCACGATATACCCAACTTCGCAAGGCGCGATTGAAGGGCAGCTCTTCGCGATCCATAGCAAAGAAGTATTGTCGAAAAAACTCACCCAAATGTTCAAATAAGTAACGAAAACGGCCTATAACTGGGTAGTTGCGTTTGATGGTCGATTTCGTTTGGGTGGCATCGATTACATAGATAACAAAAACCGCTAAGATCAGCAGTCCTATCGCCATTACCAGTAGGGTCGACAATACGGAAAAAATGGGTTCTAAATAGGTGTCTAGCATATAGATAGGTCTGTTCCAAAGATGCCGTATGATAACAATCACCTTTGACTAATGTAAGATGTGCCGACCTTTGCTGACCAAATTGCGATTAAGAATTTGAAATATGATGATAATCAAAGGCTTGCAAGCCGAGTTTAAAAATATTAAGGACCATAAATACAGTTTGTTAGCAGTAGTCTTTATGTTACTGGTGGTTGTGGTCATCAGTCTTTTTGGCGAATCCTTGGCTGAGTCCATGCAGTTTGACCGGTATGCCATTGCCGAAGGCCAGTGGTGGCGGTTATATAGCGGGAGTTTGGTCCATTTCGGCAACAAACATACCGCGATGAATGTCTTGGGACTGTTGGCGATTCACTATGCATTGTTTTGGCGACGCCATGATACGGTGTGGTGGCTGTGCGTGATATTGGTCCCTTTGGGCGTGGGCTTTAGCCTGTTTTACTTCGGCGGTGATACGGATATTTATCGCGGATTCTCTGCCGCTGAATACGGCATTTTATTGACCGGTCTCATGTTGGAATGGCGACATAACCCCTGGGTAATGAGCGCGGCGATAGGTTTACTGATGGGAAAAATTATCTACGAGCAGATGCCAACCTATGATATTTACTACTTGAAGGATGAGATTGGAGTGGCTGTAGCCGTGGATGCCCATCTGTGGGGGGTGGTTAGTGGTGCGGTGCTCGGCCTGATCGTTTTGATTTGGCAAAAATACAGATCACACCCCATCCATAGCGCGTGATCTCGGTGGCTAGGGCCAATACTTACACAGATAAGCTGTTTCCAGCACGACCTTGACGGCAAACTGACTGTTTTCTGGCACATCAAAAGTTTGGCCATCCACAAAATGCTGCCAAGCGTCACTGTCTGGGAAGCGAATAGCCAGTTCTCCGCTGATGACGGTCATAGTTTCTTTGTTGGCGGTAGAAAATTGGTACTCGCCCATCTCCATGACGCCCACTGTGGCCGGCAAAGTGGGTGTTTGCAGCGCTATAGATTTGACCTTGCCATCAAAATATTCGTTTACTTTCAACATACCAAGAGTTCCTGGATCAAAAAGATGGGCATTATACTGAGTCATACCCAATTTCCTATACTTATCTATCAGCCGGCGTCGCGCCAGTGGATACCCATAAAATGACAAAAAAACATCCCCAAGGTGACCGCAACTTTGATGATTTGGTAAAACGTTTTCAAAAAAACATTTATGAAACCATGAAAGGCAGAGCCCGTTTGGCGGTTTTGCGCCGAGATTTTGAAGAATTCATTCCATCATCACCACTACACGTTTTGGATGTGGGAGCTGGGGAGGGCCGTTGGGCTTCGGAGTTGGTGGCCGCCGGTCACTCATTGGTGTTAACCGACATCTCTATGCAAATGATTGAGGCATCCAAGGAATGGTTTGCTCAGCAACCGTGGTTTAACGACTCAAACGGTAAAGTGGCGTGGCGACAATGTTCACTACAGGAAATAGATCAAGAGTTTAAGCTGCCATTTGATTTGGTAAATTGTCACGCCGTACTGGAATGGCTAGAGCACCCAGAGGAAGCCATAGAGCATTTGGTTGCGGTTTTGAAACCGGGTGGTTATTTGTCCGTGATTTTTTACAATATCGATGGCCTGATTTTTAAAAACCTGTTGCGTGGCAACTTTAAAAAAATTATTCGAGAAGATTTTCGCGGCTCACGAGGTGGCCTAACGCCGATAAACCCTTTGCAATCAACGCAAATATTAAAGTGGATGAACGATTGTGGGCTTCAGGTATTATGCCAAAGTGGTATTCGAGTGTTTCACGATTATATTTTCGATAAAAAAGTTCAGCAGCAAGATGAGCAACAGGCGCTGGCTATGGAATTGGCGTTTTCGCGAAAACGACCTTATCGAGATTTGGGACGTTATATCCATGTGTTGGCTCAACGGAACCCGGACGCATAAAATTCGAGATTGAGCGATCACGTTTGTCATCTGAAGTGACTATTTAGGTGACTTCTTTAAGCAAGGTATCTCGCGCTTGGTTAACCATTGACGCTAAAAAATCGCTGCCGCCTTTGTCGGGGTGGAGTTTGGTGATTAAATTGCGGTGCGCTTTGATGATCTCTTCTTTCGTCGGATTGCCCGATAGACCTAAAATTTCCAGGGCTTCATCGCGGTCCGAGGAAGTATAGTCCTGCGGTGCTTGAGATTGCTCAGTGAATCCTTTTTGCAGCGCACGTATAAAAAATAAGGATTTTTTGTCGCAGGATTGATAATAGTCAGCCAATTCTTGTAATTCAGCAGGATTCAGTTGTTCCAGGCGTTTGCCTTTTAGTGGGCCATTGATGACTTCGCCTTGAACTCGGCGCTGATTTAAATCGAGAATCACTGCCAAGTGCTGGGTATTTATCCGAGTTTTGCCTCCTGTGCTTTTCACCAGTAGTGGCGCAAATTTTAACAGCGCGTAAAAGCCGGTGCGTAAAAAAGGAATAACGGCTGCGAATATGGCACCGAGCCAATGCATTCGTCCAGTGACCACGCCCAAGATTAGAATGCCGGTGATCACAATGGCGAAAATTTGCCATAGCTTTTGTTTCTTATCTCGCGTAGATGCAGATTGGTATGCGTGTATCCACTTGAAAATAAATATAAGAAGTATTGCCGCAACAATTAATTTTATGAGCATGAAAAACGAAATCCAATGCGATTGAGTCGTCGATTGACTGTATCCGCAGTATGTCTAACCTTCTTTTATTTGTAGTTCAATTCCCAAGTTGGCAAATTGAATCGGCTCCATTTTTAAGCTTTCGGCGGTGAGCGGATTATTGGTTAGCCATCCCGCTGGAAATTTAATGAGATATTTATCGCCATCGCCGCTTAAGCTGGGCTGGAAGTCCAGGTCTTCCCGTCGGCGACACAGAATGACGGCAATTCTTAAGCACAAAATCAACGGAAACAAGGCCAACTTTGCTTTATGCTCCAAGCCTTCAAGGCGGTCATATTTCAACTTTTTTCGGTGGCAGCGCACTAAGTTTGCCAGAATATATTGCTCATATCGACCAAAGCCGGCTAAGTCGCTGTATCGCAATATATAGTGGCTGTGGTTGTGGTGGTCGGAATGTGATATGCCAAGGCCGACTTCGTGTAGTTGTGCGGCCCAGTTTAATATTTTTGTGCGCGATACCCCTGGCATGGGCGGCGTATCGATTTGCCTGAGCAACTGCCCAGCACAAAGTGCGACCCGAGATGCTTGGGCTTGGTCGACCCGGTATTGCTGTTGCAGGGCCGATACGGCATAGGTGCGGGCATCGACATTGTTGAAGCGTCCCACGGTATCGTAAATGAGTCCATCTTTAAGGGATGCGTCTGCAGCGTGGATTTTGTCCAACCGGAACTGCTCAAAAATGGCTTTCAGTATCGCGATGCCCGCAGGTAAAACGTCCCGTCTTAAGCTTGGCAGGGATTTCAGTCTGGAGGTTTCGCCTGCTACCAGATTATCGTAAAGCGCATGCAGGGAAGTGGCGCGAATGATCGCTCCGCCGTCGGTTTCACTGAGCAGATCCGCCACCGCTTTCATGGTCCCAGAGGTGCCGTAGACAATATCCCACCCGGATCTCATAAAAGCAGGCCGAATGGCTTCTATTTCGGCGCATGCCGCGAGGTAGGCTTTTTTCATGGCCTGCGCGGTCGGCTGGCGATTTAAGTTGAATCGATCAGCGTAGGATACACAGCCGAAACTGAGGCTTTCTAACAACAGGGGGCTAGCCGAGTGGCCGATCACAAATTCGGTGCTGGCACCGCCGATATCAATCACTAACCTTTTATTATTGTCATTGGCGACGCTGTGAAACAGGCCTTTGTAGACTAAACGTGCCTCTTCGTAGCCAGAAATGATATCAATGGGGTGCCCTAGAACTTGTTCGGCTTCGGTCAAAAAGTATTCTGCATTTTTGGCGGCACGCAGGCTTTTGGTTCCTACGGCGCGGATTTGTGCTGGCGGGATATCGCGCAGACGCTCGGCGAAGCGACTGAGACAATCCATGGCTCTCTGATGTGCGTCTTCGGCAATACCACTGGAACTCATATCGCGGGCGATTTGCACCATTTCTTTGACCCGGTCCAAAACTTCAACAGATTGCTCACTGACCCGGCAGATGATCATGTGAAAGCTGTTCGAGCCGAGATCAACTGCTGCGAAATAGGGTGATTCAATTGAGGACATGCACTGATAACCTAAATTTAAGTAGGTTTGTTTTACCCTTAAATGGTTCTATTGTCCAGTTACAAAAAATCGGTTGAAGTGTTCTAATACGATTCGTTTTTGCTTGATCGCTATATTCATCTAGCCTCAATCAAGTCCAGAACGGCACTATCGACTTGGATGTAACACAGGAGCTAAGTTCATGAGTTTTACCGACTATATGTTTGGGAAGTTTCGTAAAAAGCCAGCTATGCCTGATCCAGAAGATGCGTTGCCGGGTCGCACCGAAGAGATTGTTATTCGTTCGCCCCATACGGTGTTACGAACTCCCCTGATGCCACCGTATCCAGAGGGCACCCACTTGGCCACTTTTGCTATGGGTTGTTTCTGGGGTGTTGAGAAGCTGTTTTGGCAGTTGGAGGGCGTTTACACCACGGCGGTTGGTTACGCGGGCGGCTTTACTCCGAACCCAAATTACGAAGAGGTCTGTGGCGGCCGAACGGGACACGCTGAAGTGGTGTTGGTTGTCTATTGGCCCAATCAGATGCGCTTTGAGCAATTATTGCAATTGTTTTGGTCCAGCCACAACCCGACAGAGGGTATGCGTCAGGGCAACGACCGCGGTACGCAATATCGCTCCGCCATCTACTGGCACAATCAAGAACAGCGGAATTTAGCTGAAACCTCGTTAGCGGATTATCAGGCAAAATTGGATGTCACCAGCGGTGAAATCATTACGACCGAAATTTTGGAAGCGAGTGAATTTTATTTTGGCGAAGAGTACCACCAGCAGTATCTGGCTAAAAACCCGAACGGCTATTGCAACATGCAAACCTGCGCCAAAACCGGATTGCCAGAGCCTGAGGTGTTTAGCTTATAGTGGATCTATCGTTGTGCCACTGGGGTTGGGGGCTGTCGAATTGAAAAGCTGTTCCCGATGAATGCTGCGGATTTGGTAGGCAAAGGCGATGATATGGGCTACAGCAATATAAAGAGATTCTGGCACTGTTTCGCCAAGCTCAATGCGGGACAACAAATCGACCAATAGGGGGTTTTCACAGGTGGGAACATTGTGTTGTTCCGCCAGCTTCATAATGTCGAGTGCTTCAGTACCGACACCTTTGGCTGTAATTTGTGGCGCACCACTGCCATCATAGTAGAGGGCAACGGCTTTTTGCAGTTCAGGTCGAATGGTTTTCATGACTCAGGTTTCTATGTCGACAAGTGGGCCGGGAGCGCAGCCAGGAGCGCTGGGGGGTACATCCTCAGACAAATTCAAATTGTCAATTTCCAGTCCCTGTGCGGCTAAATCCGCCCGTAATTTTCCGAGGCTATTCTGCGCAACTTGACGCAAATCATCGCGGTCGGCCCACAGTGTGGCGTTAATGGATTTGTCCGCGAGAGTGAGTTCGGCAGCAAGTTCGCCACTATCCTCCAAATCCAATTTCAAAAACAATTTCCAGCCTCGGCGAGACTGCGCTTCATTTTTTTTCTTTTTGGATTTGTCCTTTTCTGTCTCTGGTTCAAAAAAAGCCATGAAGAGGTTGATCAAGCCATCAGGTAAGCGCAGGGGAATATCCAGCGTTACGATGTTGGGATTGGAGGCCTGCTCGTGGGGTTGTGGGCGCAGGGACTGAATTTGGCGAAGTTCGATCTGTGCTAAGGCGCGCTTAGTAAAATGTTGCACCTGGCGTAAAAGCTCTGCGGCCTGCTCTTGCTGCGTTTTGCTGTTCTGTTGTGGGTTCTCCGTATTTGGCAGGACACCAAGTAGGAGTTTCACCAGCGCATCGCTATCTGTTGCATTGGACTTTGGCGTAATGACTGCATTTAATAGAGGTGTCGTTGCCGTTTGTACCTGAAGCAGTGCCGCCTTTACATCTTTTTGTTTTATCTTTTCCAATTCGGCATCGGCGGAGCGATTACCCAGTTGTTCTCGGAGCTTGGATTCTAACAATATGCCGCTATTGCCGATGGCTTGTGCGATAGATTTGGTCGAAGGCGGTAGGCCATCGTTAACTTTAAGTGGAATGGAAACCAGATTCGTCAGTGCCTTAACCAAAGTCATCAGATCTTTAGCCACTGTTTTGTCGGCCAAAATGGGCTTTGTTTGCGTCATCGACGAGCTGAACTTGACCGAGACCAAGTGTTCCATTCTTGCCAATACGCTGTTCATGGGTTCTGCAAGGGGCAAGTTAGCTCGCAGTAATTGTTTGACCGATGTTTGAACGTTTGGGGGTAGCTGTTCTAAGCGAAAACCAAGAGAGTTCTGATCGCCCTTGTTGATGGGCGGTGGGGGCACACTGACTTTCGTTTGTGATGGCGCGTTCCAAGCATCTTTAGCCGCAATTGTTTGTGGTTGGTTCGCAATTGACTTTGATGGTGGGGGCGTCGTCTGGCTGGTCATAACGATTTTCGGTGTTAGCGGCAAAGTGGTGGTAGATTTGATGCCTTCCGTGCTGTGTTTCAAGGGAAAGTCTGGCAGTGGCTTGACGCTATTGTTAGGGCTATTCACCTTGTCGTAGGTCAAAGTGGTGCGAGTAGATTGGGTTTCAGGTGAACTTGGCATGGGTGTTTGGGGATTGTTTGGCTTTTGGGTTGCAAGTTCAGGGACTGCCTTGACGGGCGACAGAAAATTGGGGTTGGGCTTTATCAAAAGGCTCTGACCCACTTTTAATGGGATATCTGATATAACGTGTGCAGTCCGTTTGTGCAGAGCCAGAGTAAACAATTTCGTCTCTGGTTTACGCAGAATTTCGACTAGGGCTGCTTGTTTGGGCTGTTTCTTTAATTGCAGTATCAAGGCAACACGTTCATCGCTGGTGATGGGTGAGCTCTCAGTGATTTCCACTAAAACGGGCTTGCCCAGGGGGATTTTTAGATCTGCTAACAGGTTGGCCATTTGCTGCGTTAACTTGCGCAGATCACTTTTGCTCACCTGAATCGCTTCCTGTCCTGAACCCAGTTCGATGCGCATCACGAGGCCTTAAAAATAATGATTCGACTCGGATAAACCGCGTCATATGGACTAACTTCACTATTATTGATCTATTAACCATAGCACTCAGGCTTCCAACTCAACTTTTTTGTGTGTATGAATTCCGCGCGAAACTGTCAGAAACACAATAAAATATGTTGAATTGGCTCTAGGTTTACGATCTATATTGTTGAATATTATAGGAAAAGTGAGTCTAAACTGCTAAGCTCTGTGACCCAGATCTTGGTCAAGAATCAGCTCCACTGTCCCTATTGAATGAAGATTGGGCAGTTCGGCAAGCTGGGCAGAAAGTGGCATAATGCGACCCCCTTAACAGGGGCTGACAATAAGAATGTTTGTAACAAGGTTTAAAGGTCTGTGCCCATATTAGAATTCAGTGATTTTGTGTGTGAACGAGGGGGCGTCGCTCTCTTTAAGCCACTGACGTTTTCCGTATCCGCGGGTGATGTTCTGCAAATTGTCGGGCCAAACGGTGCCGGCAAGACCACTTTTTTGCGTTCCCTTTGTGGCCTGTTCTCCGAATGGCAGGGCTTGATGAGCTG
>JBNKFP010000017.1:0-22557 GCA_050289365.1 Cellvibrionaceae bacterium
ATCGTGTGCCTTTGGTGTACTCTTCCAAGGTGTCATAACCCAATACCACATCGCCCAAAACGCCTTTTCGATCCGGAACTTTTAACGAAGTGATGATACCGCCGTAGGTGATGACTTTGGCTTCCAGGCCATGGGAATTGGTCAATACATATTCAGTCACCATTTCGCCATCCGGCAAATAACCGTAAACGGATTGGCTTATTTTACTTGCGGGTTCGGCTTTTTTGGTCGCGGTTGCGGCGCATGCCGAAAAGGATAGTGCGCAAACGGCAATGGCAGCCAATGCGCTGAGAGACAGCTTTTTCAATGAATATTCTCCTCTGTGAATTCAGTTATCTGACAAAGGTTCAAACCACCAACTCAGTGGATGAACCTCTGACGTTTACTAGAAAAATCGCCAATAGATAAATACAGTAATGCCGATAATGATGGCGGTATGAATCAGGTCCCACTTGTCGATCCCCTCTTTTAGCTCCGCAAATTGACCCGGTGCTAAAGTGCGGATGGTCAAGCCTTTTAAACTGGCTTCGTCGGGAGCCGGAGTAAAGACACTGATCAGCAGCATGAGTGCAAATATCACCACAAATAAAAATATACAGATGTACAACCAATTCTCAGATGCGTACCAACCCAGCACTGGAATACCCTGCAGACTGTCCGCGGAAAAAGCCATCACCAAGCGCGCCATACCCAACACAAAACCGATGACCAACCCCCAAAATGCCGCGGCTTCAGTAACACGTTTAGTAAACAGACCAAGAATAAATACCGCGGCGATTCCCGGTGCAATCAATGCCTGCACGCCCTGCAAATATTCAAACAAGTTGGCGGACAGTGACAGCATCAGCGGGATCCACAGCATCCCCAAAATAACAATGGAAACCGTGGCCACGCGGCCAATATGCAGCAGTTGCCGCTCACTGGTGTTGGGCTTCAATTTCTTATAGAAGTCGATGGTAAACAGCGTGGCGCTGGAATTGAATAGCGAGGCGAGGGAAGACATCAGTGCCGCCAGCAAGCCGCCAATGACGACACCTTTTACCCCAGACGGCAAGAGCTCTGAAACCAGAGTGGCAAACGCCGCGTCCGAGCTGCCATAGTGGATCAGGCCTTTTTCCTGCAGAGCAAAGGCGATCATGCCGGGGAACAAAAACAAGAACACTGGCAGCAATTTTAAATAGCCCGCGAATATCGTGCCGCGGCGAGCTTCTTTAATACCTTTGGCCGACAAAACCCGCTGCACAATATATTGGTCGGTACACCAGTACCAAAAGCCGATGATAAATGAGCCGAACAACACCCCTGGCCAGGGGAAATTAGGGTCATCCCATGGGCGAATCAAGTGCAGATTCTCGGCATTGATGCGCTCCACTTCAGCCCAACCGCCGACTTTATCAAGACCCACCCACAAAATCACGATGGAGCCTATGAGCAGCACGGGGGTTTGCAAAACGGAAGTCCACATAATGGCTTTCATTCCGCCGATCACCGTATAGATACCCGTTACCACCACCATACCAATGGCCGCAACCCAAAAGAAATCGATACCCCAAATGGTTTCGATGCCCAGCAAAGTCTGCAATACCAAGGCCCCGGCATAGACAGTCACCGCCACCTTGGTCAATACGTAGCTGACAATGGAAATTGCAGCCAGAAAGGTACGCGAGCGGCCTGAAAAGCGGCGCTCCAGGAACTCGGGCATGGTGTAAACCTTGGAGCTCCAATAAAAAGGCACAAAAAACCAGCCCAATAACAAAATAATGTAGGACTGCAATTCCCAGTGGGCCATGGCCATACCGGAAGAAGCCCCTGTTCCAGAGAGCCCAACCAGATGCTCAGAACCAATATTGGATGCAAAGATAGAGGCGCCGATGGTCAACCACGTGGCGTTACGACCCGCCAGAAAGTAATCTGTGGTGTCCTCTTCTTTGGAAAGCATGGAAAAATATACAACTGCGGCAAGTAGGACGAAAAAACCTCCAAGCACCAGCCAGTCGAGTGAGCTTAACTCGATCATGGTGTTCGAACCCCCAAGTTAAATAGATGAATCTCTATTTCATTTATTATTTCCCCAGTCACTACGAGACCAAGTCCGCGGCGCTGGGCTCTGGTATTGAAAAGCAATTAAATGCTGCACAAACCTCGAATAGGCAAATTTCAATTTCATCTGACCATTTGCCTGTTTATGCAGGTTCGGCAGTTTACGTCCGACTAATGCCTTTACGCAACCAAATCCCAGCACAGTGCGGTTAGAGAGTTAACCGGCTCTCTCTTTTGTCGCCAAGGTGTTGTCATAGGCGCCAACAGCCTTTCATTGCATGACAATATAAATAAGAAACTGAGCCCATCATGTTGTCATGTTAACCATAACGACATAATAAAAGTGGAAATTACAGAAAAATGATATAAGTGAATTACAGCGCATTTTTTAACGAAATATGCTGTACGGGCCTTTATTCATGGGTTTCTGGAAAACGGAGAGGCCTATTCGGTCTAAGCTGAAAAAAACAGTCGTTTGTGACTGTCCAACTTTGTTTTCAAATACGTAAAATCCTATGCATTACTGTAGTTCGATTATCAGATACCAGTTCGCCTTAGCGTTTATCAGCAGCGTTGCTTTATTTGGTTGTTCCGGCAATGCCGGATCCAATAACACATCCAGTTTAGCCAGCTCCAGTTCAGCGTCGGCCATCAGTTCTCTATCCTCAGTAGCCAGTTCGGTCAGTTTGAGTTCCGAGGCCAGTTCGAGTATGTCGTCAAGCTCCAGCGAAGCCATGTCCAGCTCCAGTGCTTCGGCATCGGTAAAACTGGTGCCGCTGGACTGTGGCAGCCTGCAGGGAACCGTCGTCAATGGCGAACTGGATAATGATGCCAAAGCCTATGTTTTGTGCAAACACAATGAGATGCGTTCTAAAATTGCGCTGGGCAACTTTGCCGGCGCCAATGGCAATTTTGCCGTTGCGACCAATATGAAGCGCCTGCGTTGGGATGATAAATTAGCGCAGGTCGCCCAGGGCTGGGCCGACCAGTGCACCTGGCAGCACAATGGCAACCGCGGCACCGAATACAATGCCTTGGCACCGGATGATATCGACGGTGATCCGCTTAATGACACGGAAAGCGTGGGCGAAAACCTGTCCTTAAAAGCGGCGAGCAATGTACAGCAGTTGAGCTGGCAGTTCGCTATCGATGGCTTCAACGCTTGGGTAAATGAGGGCCAGTACTACACCATCGGTCACTATGGTATCGACGATCAGTGCAGCCAATCTCCCTGCGGTCACTTTACCCAGTTGATGTGGGCCAACACCTATAAAGTGGGTTGCGCAGTCAAATATTGTGCAGCCAATACCCTGACGACCCTAGCGGCCACCTACATGGTGTGTGATTACGCATCTGCAGGTAACTATATCAATCAACTACCCTATGATTCAGGCGTTGTCGCTGACGATGTCTGCTCAACGGCAGACTTAAATCAAACCGTCTGCCGCAACGGCTTAACGGAATCCGAAACCTATCAAACCGGCTTGTGATTCCGTTGCTTGGTTAGGCTTGATGAGCGCGCGCTTTACTGCGCTCCCGCAACTTATCACCCAGTATCAACATGCACGGGGTGAGCAACAGCGTCAGCAAGGTGGCAATGGCCAAACCGCCGGCAATGGCGCTGGACAGCTGCGTCCACCACTGGGTCGAGGGAGCACCAAAACCCAGACTGGGCTCCATCAAGTTGACGTTGATACCCAAAGCCATGGGCATTAAACCCAAAATGGTGGTGACCGAAGTCAGCATCACCGGGCGCAAACGCAAACACCCGGTTTGATAAGCTGCATCGAAGGCGTTGGCACCGTCGTCGCGGATTTGATTGTAAGTATCGATCAACACAATATTGTTGTTCACCACTATGCCCGCCAAGCCAATAATCCCCATGCCCACCATGACAATGCCAAAAGGCTGATTATTGACCAGCAGCCCTAACAAAACCCCAGCCGTGGAAAACACGATGGCGGAAATGATCAACAGCGACTGATACCAACTGTTAAATTGCACCAGCAGAATCATCAACATAATAAAGATCGCCACCAAAAAAGCAGTGCCCAAAAACGTCGCCGCCTCCTGTTGATCTTCACTCTCCCCCGCCGGCGTCACTTTCACATCCGGTAAATCC
Organism: Cellvibrionaceae bacterium; assembly: GCA_050289365.1. Taxonomy (GTDB): domain Bacteria; phylum Pseudomonadota; class Gammaproteobacteria; order Pseudomonadales; family Cellvibrionaceae; genus JBNKFP01. The sequence continues at coordinate 4,163 of JBNKFP010000017.1, forward strand.
ATTCCCGAGTCCAGTAGCGCCTGCAGGCGTTCTGCCACCTGCGCACCTGGGACCAGATCGGATTTGATGGTAATGGCACGGTTGCCATTGACGCGGTTCACCACACTGGTTTTATCTCCTGGCACCACTTTGACAAAGTTCGACAGCGGCACCTGCCCGCGCGGGGTATTCACCGTCAAGCGTTTCATCTGCTCCAGCGAGCGCCAGGATTTGGGAAAGCGCACCCGGATATCCACTTCATCACTGGCGTATTCCGGGCGGTAGCGTGCCAACAGCAATCCATTGGTGATCAACTGCACCGCGTTGCCCACCGTCAAGACATCCGCACCAAACCGCGCGGCGGCAGCACGATCCACTTCGACCCGCCACTCCACGCCGGGCAGGCTGCGGTTGTCTTCAATATCTTTAAACCCCCCGAGCTCGTTCATTTTGGCAATGATGATGTCCACCGCCGCATCCATTTTGTCGCGGTCGATGCCACTCACCTGCAACTCAATGGGTTTACCGCCGCTGGGGCCGTCCTCCTGATTCCGGAACTCCAATTTCACGCCCACGACATCATCGGTCAGCTGGCGCATTTGCTCGAGAATTTCCGCCGCCGGGCGACGGCGAAACCAATCGATAAACTGAAACTGTAAAACGCCAATCACATCCGGTGGCATTTCTCCCGAGGGATTGACCATCGACCGAGCGTAGAGGGCTTTGACTTCCGACAAACCACGCAGGCGATTTTCCACTTTGCGCAATATGGCATCGCGCTCCATGATCGAGTAGTCGCCGCGAGAGCGCACCCAAACCTGGGCGGATTCAGGCTCCACCTCCGGGAAAAACTCAACACCGTGATTAAATTTGCCATAGGCGGTGTAAATCAACACCATGCCCATAATCATACCTAGCAGGGTCCGGCCAGGTCTGAGCAGACAGGCGTGCAGTGCCCGCGCGTAAAGCTGTGCAGCGCGCCCCATGCGCAGCTCGTGTTTGGGCATATTGCGGCGCCGCGAGACTGAGCCCAGGGTAGGCAGAAAAACCAGAGCCATCACCAGTGAACACAGCAAACACAGAATGACCGTGGCCGGTAAATATTTCATAAACTGACCAATGATGCCGGGCCAAAATAGCAAGGGGGCAAACACCGCAATGGTGGTGGCTGTGGAGGCGATAATAGGCCACGACATACGACTGGCAGCGTCGGCCCAGGCTTTTTTGGGGGATTGACCGTCGGCCAAATTGCGGTCGGCTAACTCGCTGACGACGATTGCCCCGTCCACCAGCATCCCCGCCACCAAAATCAGGGAAAACAACACCACAATGTTCATGGTGTAGCCGAGCAGTGAAATCAATAAAATTCCAGCGAGAAAGGCACCGGGGATGGTTATGCCCACCAACAGCGCCGAGCGCACCCCCATGGAAGCAATGATCAGAATCAACACCAAAACCACTGCGGTGAGCACATTATTGAGCAGGTCGTCGAGCATGGTCCGCACTTGATCGGACTGGTCCATAATGTAGGTGACTTCCATACCGGGCGGAAAATACGCCTTCGCCTGGGCCACCAAAGCGCGAGTCTGCTCGATGGTTTCAATAATGTTGGCACCGCTGCGTTTTTTCACCTCCAGCACCACTGCGGGGTCACCATTGATGCGGGCAAATCCCTGAGGATCTTTAAAACTGCGGCTGATGGTGGCCACATCAGCGAAGGTCACCACCGTATCGCCATCCACTTTAAGGGGCATATTGAGGATATCGTCGAGATCTTCCACCACCCCCGGCACCTTGATGGACATGCGCCCAACCCCGGTATCCAAGCTCCCGGCAGCCACTAAGCGATTGTTATTAGAGACAATGGAGTACAGCTGCAGATAGTCTACGCCATAGGTTTCCAGCACCTGGGGATCGGCGATGATCTCTAGCATATCCTCGCGATCGCCACCAATGTCCACTTCCAGAACCTCGGGAATGGCTTCGATGTTATCGCGCAATTCGCGGGCGACCATAATCAGTTGCTGTTGTGATACGGGACCGGCCAAACCGATGGACAACACCGGAAACAACGCCACATTGATTTCGTGCACCACCGGCTCATCCGCTTCAGCGGGCAGCCGACTGCGGGCCATATCCACTTTTTCACGCACATCGGCGATGGCTTTATCCGGATCAAAACCCGCATCAAATTCCAGCATGACTGAAGCGAAGCCTTCACTGCCGGTTGAGGTCATTTTCTTGAGCCCCTCCAACGAGCGCAACTCGTGCTCCATTGGCCGGATCAACAGCCGCTCCGCGTCTTCTGGACTAACGCCATCCAAGGTCATGGAGACATACATCATCGGAATGGCGACGTCGGGATTGGACTCTTTCGGAATGGATTGATATGCCGCTAGGCCGGCCAGGAATAGAAATACCAGCAGTGTCACTGTGGCGCGGCTACGGGAGATAGCCGCCTCAATTAAGGCTCTCACTGACTGGCCTCCACGGGCTGTACTTGCTGCCCAGGCTCAACAAATCCGGCGCCAAGGGTGATCAGTTTAAAGGTATCGGGCAAACCGAGCAGACTCGCGCCCTGCTCGTCTATATCAACAACCTCCACCGGGTAAAACTGGACTTTATTGTCTTTATCGACGGCGTGCACACCCAGCTTACCCACATCGTTCAAACTCAATAAAGCGGGCGAAACCCGGTGCACTTTGGTAGCGGGTAGCTGAATGCGCAGGGTCGCGCTGGCTCCGGCAATCCGCAAATGCTCAGGATTAGGGGCGGCCACTTCAATATAAAACGAGCGTGTGCTGGCAGCGGCAGCGTAGCTAACAAAGCGAATTTCACCGCTCAGCAGCCGTCCATCCAACAGACGAATTTCCACTTTCTGCCCTTTTACCAAACTGGCCACTTGCTGCTGAGGGATCTGCGCAATCACCTTAAGCCGCTCGATATCAACCACTTCCATTAAGGGATCGCCCGCGCGGACGAATTCGCCCTGGTCGACCAAACGCTGATTCACCACCCCGGTAAAAGGCGCTTTAGGTATACCGAAGTCCACTGCCAATTGTGCGGCTTCCATATTGGCCCGCGCCTGTTCCAGCACACTTTGCAGTCGACTTAATTCAGTCTCAGCAACCAAACGGGTGGATTCCAAAGTCCTCGAACTTTTCAGTTCCTGCTGAGCCAGATGCAGCGCTGCTTTGGCCTGGACCAAACGCTGAGCTCGGCCTTCATCGCTGAGCTGCAACAAGCCTTCATCCTTGCCCACTGCCTGCCCTTCCGCTGCCAACAGCGTATCCACTTGCCCTGCAACTTGTGCAGTGACGGTTACCGCCTGCCAGGGTTCAACTTGGCCCTGCACCACAATTTCGTGGGGCCAATCAATGGCATTGGAAAGCGTAACTTCCACTTTCGCCAAGGTATCAGAAATTGCAGTCTGCTCTTTGGGTGGTTGATCTTGAGCGGTTTTTTGATCGCCAATGATTAACCAAAGTGCGAACAGCACAGCGAGAAGTATGGCGAGCCGAAAGGGGCTGAATATGTTTGAGAACGTCATTGTGATAATAGAATCCGTAATAAAAGAAAGCTCAATACGCCGGAAAATGCAGATCCAGTCCAGCGAATGGTAAATTTTGAATGATGACACCGGTTACTCAATACAGGTGATGCAAGCGGCTATCTTCAAGCGTCTAAGGTACGCTATTTTCACCTCGGCAAAGAATAAATTAAATTGGCGCTAAATTATGTATCAGATTTGTAACAGGTGGCAGCAATAAAGACTTGAACAGCCATCAAAAGCTAGGTTAACAAGCATTAGATCAAAAGTCATAATCAATGTGTAAACATCCTTTGATACCATTCGTTTTACCATCAATCATCTAGAAACCGGAATTCAACAATTTTCAATCTCGCCGACGATGTATCACAATGGTTGCCAGCATCAAGGTAATCAAACAGATGCCACCCGCCACCAGGAAAAAACCATAAGGAGCATGAGACCAAGGTATACCGCCAACATTCATACCAAACAAACCCGCAGTGAGATTGATGGGCAGGGCAAGCACGGTCACCAACGTCAAAATGGACAGAGTGCGGTTGGATTGTTCATCCACCAAAGCGGCCAATTCCTCCTGTAGGAGTTTGACCCGCTCAATTAAGTTGGCGGCGTCGCCAACCGCCAGGGAGAACTCCTCCGCTGACTGGCGCAGCTCAATCAGATCCTGCTCGTCAATCCAAGCCGGAGGGCGATTCAGCAAACGGAAAAAGGCAGCGGGTTCCGGGGCCAAGAGTCTTTGCAAACGCACCAAAACCCGCCGATTGGAACCCAACTCACTGCGCTGCAGGGAAATTCGATTGGCCAATAAATGATCTTCCACCTCATCAATGCGCGCGCTGTTGCGTCTTAAAATGCTGGTTAATACGGCTACCTGGTCTTGCAGCAAATGGGCAAGCAAAATGATGGTGGAGCGAAAACATTCACCTTCACGCACCTCACTGCGCAGTTGCTCCATCGAGCGGAGTGGCCGCAGGCGCACTGAGATCATCATTTTTTTATCGATGTATAAACGCCCAGAAGAAATCGCCGCCGAGTCAAAATTAAAATCAAATAACACATCGTTAATGACCACCACCAGGGAGTCCACCTCCTGCTCCAGGCGAGTTGAAGCCGCCTGACCGTGGAGGGATTCATAAAACGACTCGGGCAAAGTAAAGTTTTGCTGCAACCATTTTTGGGTAGTGGAATTGGCCAGGGAAAAATGCAGCCACAAAAACTGATCGTCCGCCGCGTTGACACGGGTCAAAACATCATCAAGTTCTTCTGAGCTGATGGCCCGGGCGGACTGCCCCGAATGAAAATGATAGCCCCAGACCAAGCCTGTTTTATCGGATCCGTAGCGGCGATTTTCCGGCATAGCCCCCCCAAATTATTGAACCCCAAGTGGGTTCATTGGAGGCCAAGTTTAAGGGATATTTTTCGCTGTTGAAATCGCTTTTCCCAGTAGACGAGTCTGACCTGAATTTTTGATTGCGAGCCAGTGCATTTTGGGTTTATTTCTATTTTGGACATCTTCTTGTCACAAAAAAATGTTACGAGAAAATTCGGCTAAGGCTTGCATTTCACTCAGGCAATGAACGACTATAGCCGCCATCAACTCAGGAAAAGAACCTTACAAGGAGTCACAACCCATGTTTGAATCAAGCGTTTTCGATCGGCAGTCCACCGGCGAACTGGAAATCAGTCCCGCTCTTTACAATATCACCATCGGCCTCTGCTTATTCTGGGGCTTTTTTGTCAATTGGCTGCTGGTGGTTAACATTGATCCCGCAACCCTGATGGCGATCAATCCCTGGGTATTTTTTATTGGCTATTTCGCCTCATGCTTTTTGGGCATTTACCTGTTTAATTCGTCAGACAAACCCCTGGTCAGTTTTATCGGCTACAACTTTGTGGTGGTGCCCTTCGGCCTGATTGTCAACTTGGTGGTGTCCCGGTTTGACCCCAATGTCGTGGTTGAAGCCATTCGCATTACCGCAGGCGTCACCATAGTAATGATGATTCTCGGCTCCATGTATCCCAAGTTTTTTCAGAAAATCGCGGGTGCCCTCACCATCGCACTGCTGTCAGTCATTGTGATTGAACTCGTGCAAATGTTTGTTTTCGGCATTCACCACAACTGGATCGATTGGGCCGTGGCGGTCATCTTTTGCGGTTATATCGGTTACGACTGGGGCAGAGCCAATCAAATACCCAAAACCGTGGATAACGCAGTGGACAGTGCGGCGGCACTTTATATGGATATCATCAATTTATTTTTGCGTATTTTGCGCATACTGGGCCGCAGATAAAAAACCTGGGCAATAGCATAACGCCCCAAACACGATTTGTTTGGGACGTTAAAATTTGAGGTGTGCTCAACTACTCATCAACCGCCATTTGACTCTGCAAGTAATTCTGCAAACCCACTTTTTGCACCAATTCCAATTGCGTTTCTAAGTAGTCTACGTGCTCCTCGGTATCGTCCAATATTTTTTCAAATATTTCCCGGGAGATATAATCCTTAACGGTTTCACAATAGGCGATGGCGTCAATCAGAGTGGTGCGTGAACCCAACTCCAAGGTCAAATCCCCCTGCAGACACTCCGGTACATTCTCACCGATCAATAAGCCGTTGAGGTACTGCAAATTGGGCAAACCTTCCAACATTAAAATGCGCTCAATCAAATAATCCGCATGGCGCATTTCTTCAATGGATTCTTCATACTCGTGTTTACCAAGCTTGCCTAAACCCCAATTTTTATACATGCGCGCGTGCAAAAAATATTGATTGATTGCGGTCAATTCATTGGCCAATTGTTGATTGAGGTACTCGATAACTTTGGTATCACCTTTCATGAAGCCTCCAATAAGGATTTAGACGGACAGGGACAAGGACAGGATTGTTGGTTCAGTGACTGCTTTAGATATTTTTTCGCGCAGGTCTGACAGCGACCACAGCGCGTGCCCAAGCGCAATTGCGAGTTCAAATCTTTTAAATACTTGGCGCCGCAGCTTACCGCCTCTGCGATATGGCGATCGGTAATCCCATGACACAAACAAACATACATCGCTTATTCCCCCCATCGAATAGCCACTGGTGTTGTCGTAAACGCAACAACCGTACTTGGCTGCAAAATTTTCATTGTTCGTTTTGCAACAATTCCGCCGCGCAAAGCCCTTAAAACCGCACTTAAAACAATTCTTATTGAGGCTTATGGCAAACACTGGGCCAAGTCCAAGGGCTGCATCCGGCGATGCCTACTGCCCCCCAGACAAACCATCGGCTCATTAACTGCTACCCGCATCACGCCCCCAAAAGCCCATGGCTGCGATAATCCCGCTACACAATAAAAAACCGAGGAGCCCCAATGAACCGCTCACTTCCCTTAAGCGCAGCACTGACACTGGTTTTATCCGCCTGCGGCGTGCCCGGAGGCAATTCCAGCTCCAGTTCCAGCACAGTGAGTTCGTCCAGCTCCAGCAGCTCCTCTATTCCGGCGTCCAGCAGCTCTAACAGTTCTTATAGCTTCAGCAGCGCGCGCAAAGCCGAACCACTGGCCGATGTGACCGTCGCCTTTAGCACGGATGCCGCCGGAGTGAAAAAAGACATACCCCTATGGGGCTTGGATACCGCCTGGGTGAGCGAGAGCAATATTCGCCGGGGCAAGGCTTTTATGGGCGCGGGCAAGGTGGACATAGTGCGGGTGTCATTTACCCCCACGGCTGCGCTAGTAAACGGCCAATTGCAAACCGAACAGTCCAATTTGTTAAATCAACGCCTCAGCTATGTCGACCTGATTGGCGCCAACACCCCGGTGGTGTTAAACGCAGATCCACCCACGGTTGATCCCTGGTTTAAAGACGGTAACGGCACCAATGCCGCGCGCTGGGCACAATTGATGGATGTGACCGTGCAGCGCTGTGTGCAGCGCGGCCACCCAGTATTGGCGGCCGGTCCATTTAATGAACCGGATTATTCGACCCATCAAGGCACCAAACAAAACTTTTATGATATTGCCGGAGCCCTAAAGCAATATCCAAGCTTTAACAATATTCGCATTACCGGCGGCAACACCTTAAGCACGGATCAAGCTGGCCCCTGGTACGACTTTTTAAAAGCCCGCCTAGATGAAGGCAACACCCATCAACTCAATGGCAGTTTCGACAGCTACGCCTCTTTCTTTCAAACCGTGACCGCCAACGGCGACCGCGCCGTAAATGACGAATTGCACAATGTGGTGGAAGCCATCATAGGTGTGGAATACGGCATGAAAACCGGTATCTGGTGGGGTACCGCCGAGCGTGCGCGCGGGGAATTTGTCAAAGCCAGTGACGGCATGCGCTTAGGTTACGCCGAGCATCGCGGCCGCTGGACTGCCGCTGCAGTGTATCGCACACCAGACGGTCGGGTTCAAGCGTTCGCCGGAGGCTCAGAGCGGCAAGCCACGGACACAAATTACCGGGTGGTGTCCAAAGACCGCGCAGTCTATTTTGATGGCCACGGCCCACAGCACGATTTCACCATGACCGTCCCCGGCGGCACCGGCTATTGGGAAGATCAGCCCAACGCCGAACAAGTGGTCAACATCACCTGGGGCGACGATATTCAACCTCCCATCAATGGCCGTTATATTTTGGTCAATCGCAACAGCAAAAAAGTGCTGGAAGTGGCCGACAACAACAGCGCGAATGGGGCCAACATCATTCAGGGCGACTATTCCGGTGGCAGTTACCAGCAATGGAATTTTGCTCCGCTCGACCCGCGCAACGGCCAAGACTTCAGCTACTTTAAAATGACCGCCGCCCACAGCGGCAAAACCCCAGACGTTTATGATTTTGGCTTAGGGGACGGCGTAAAAGTGGTGCAATGGGACTATACCAATGGCAACAATCAACACTGGTATTTGGATTATGCCGGCGATGGCTGGTTTTATATTTGCAGCCGCTTAAGCGCCAAATGTTTGGAAGTGGCCAGCTCGTCCACCTCCTCTGGCGCCACCATTCAACAGTGGCAAAATCAGGGACAGGCAAACCAACAGTGGCGCTTTTTACCTGTAGGTGCGCCGATTGAATTCGACGCCCCCGCCGCACCCAGCGGACTCACCGCCAGCGCCAATGCGCAATCGGTTTATTTGCACTGGAACGCCAGCAACGCCAATGACGTGGCAGGCTATTCCGTGCTGCGCGCCACCTCCGCCAATGGCAGCTATGAAACCATTGCCCGCAATATCACCAACACCGATTTTGTCGATAACAGTGCGCTAGTGGGCAAGACTTATTACTATAAAGTGCGCGCCGAAGACCGCTCATTAAATCGCTCCGGCTACTCCAATCAAGTATCGGCCTCCGCTAACGGCAATCGCGCTTTAGTGGCCCAGTTGCGTTTTGATAATGACCCAGGTGACTACAGTGCCAATCGCTATCACGGTGCGGTTGGCGGTACGCTGAGTTACACCTCAGGAAAAATTGGCTCTGCAGTGGTATTAAATGGCACCAACAGCTACGTACAACTGCCCGCCTACATCGCCAACACCAATGAAATTACCATCGCAACTTGGGTGTACTGGAACGGTGGCAACGTGTGGCAGCGCATTTTTGATTTCGGCAACGACGAAAAACACAATATGTTTTTAACCGCCGCTGCAGATTCCGGTAATTTGCGTTTTGCGATTAATAACGGTGATGGTGAACAGCGTTTGGAAACTGGCAAACTCGCCACCGGCCAATGGGTGCATCTCGCGGTAGTACTGGATAATAACGGCGGACGCTTATATGTCAACGGCGCCATCGCCGACCAAGCCAGCTCAGTGACAATAAAACCCGCTGCATTTAACCCAGTAATAAACTACATCGGCCGCAGCCAATTCCCAGATCCATTATTCAATGGCCGCATCGATGAATTCCGCGTATACAACTACGCCCTAACAACCACCGAAATATCCACCCTGGCAAAACCTTAAAAACCTCGGGAGGACGCGTAACGCGTAGGTCGGGTAAGCGAAGCGCCTCCCGACTTTCCTCAAACCTCCCGATATCTCAAACGCCTTCCGACTTCTGACAAACCTCACAAACCAAAAAACCCAAAATATCCCCCCCTACCTCAACCCCCGCAACACCACCTTAATCTCCTCCCGCACCCCATCAATCCGCGCCACCAACTCATCCACCGACGTTTGCTCCGCCACCATCGTTTCCCAATTCTTTCCCCAAGCCACCCTCAAAAGATCCGCCTTTTCGCTCACCCGCTCATTCACCAAAAAACTCAAATCCACAATCATCCCCACCTTCACCCAACCCTTGCGCGGATTTCCTTCAACCTCATTTTTATCGTAATGGGCATAATAGATAACCTGTTCCAACTCGGATAAGTTTGTGAGAATTTCAAATGAGGCCATGCGGATATTGCTGTTATCTTCGGTGACTTCAAGTCGCCAGGTGTTGTAGCCGAATCCGATTAGGGCGAAGAATAGGCTGAAGGCGGAGGCTAGGTAGTAGGCTTTTAGGCGGGATTGGAGTTTCATGGGGGTGGCTCCGTTTGGAGTGGGTTGCGGGATTATATCTCGTGGGGTTGGGGTAGGCATGGGGATTTTGGGGTGGTTATGTTTTGGGGTTTTGTTGTATAAAGACGGGGGGTGGAGAATTGGATCATTTTCAGGGATAGAATAAATGGGGCGAATATGAGCGAACTCAAAGAACTCACGTACAAAGATATCTCGTACATTCGAGCCGCTATTGAGGGTTTTATCGGGCAACTTAAAATGGATTTAAAGTCTGATGAGCTAGATGATGAAAGACTGAATACGCAAGAAAATATTCTGTACTACGAAAAACTGCTTTACACATTTCAAAAGGCGGAGAAGCAGGCGGTGGGGTTGAGGTTGGTTATTCGGCAGAGGGATGGGAGTGAAAGGTAGATTGGGATTGGTTGAAGACCTAGCCTTAAAAAAGGATAGAAAAATTTTATAACCGTTTGTCGCTTTGGAAGTGTAAAACAAATTCCATTTGCATTAATTTCAGCACAAAAGGAAGTAAACATTACAAAAAAACCGGGATATGTCGCTTAATAAGACATTTGCAAAAAATATTTTTTAAAGATCAATTAATTCAAATAGTTAAAAGCCATAAAGGGTTTAGGTGACAGCTCGCCTAATTAGACATTTGTATATGATGAGCGAAGCGCCATTTGCCCTCAAGGTTTGACTGGCGGGCTATTGAAGATAGGTTTGACAAAAATTTTAATCTAGATAGGCCGCCTTGGATTTGTCTTATTGGGCGTGCAATACAAATGTTGGCTCGGCTCAGCAAGCGTATATAAAAGTATTTCGCAAGATTGGAAGTCAGTGTATTTAAAAGGTATTCAGTTATGAAAATTGTGGTAGATTTCAGGTTCAGGTAATTCGTTCCTGGTGCCACAATCTGGTACTAATATTACGGGCAACATCACACTATTTGCGGTGGTGTGCCACTAAGATAAATGGCAATCGCGTCAGGTATGTATTTTTTGCGGTCGCACTGTTTGGGCTTGAGTTCGCCCTCGCTCCGGGCTCACAACTCACTTCGCATTAGGTTCAACCGTCGCGTTGCTAACAATACGTGTCGGCCGACATTTTGTCCGGTGCTCCGTTTTGTGTATGGCTTCGCCAATTTACACAAAACTCCACACCGGCCAAAATGCGGCTGCACTCTGCGTTATGCAGACCGTAAGTTGAGGGAAAGAAATTGTTGGATAGTATAAAAATTGAAAGATTTAAAAATATAGATGAAATTGAAATCCCTCTGAAGGGCATCAATCTTCTGATAGGTTCTAATAATGCTGGAAAAAGTAGTATTCAACAGGCAATACAGTTTTCAGTTTCCATTGCACAAACAGCTGCACAACAAAATGCTCGATGGACCAATGATAGATGTCCTTCGTCCCTATCTAGTGAGTCATTAATTTACTCCCCTCTAAGAGATATTGAAGCTCTTGCCCCAGCTGGAAAGTTACAAACAGCTTTGGAACACGCAATAAAAGTAACTTTTAATGACGTAACCAGCTCTGTTATTACAATTAGAAAGGGGCGAAATAAAAATATTACTACTGCAATCGAGGGTAGGGATCTTGGCGAAAAGCTGCAAAATATAGAAAATCCATTCTCTATAATTGTACCGGGGCTAGCTGGAATACCATCAGCAGAAGAATACAAGCCTCCATCTGTAGTACGAAAGGCTGCCGCAAAGGGTGACTCCAATTCTGTTTTTCGAAATATTCTTTTGCTACTATCATCGGATGAAGGTTCTTGGACATCTTTTAAAGAAAAATTTTGTTCAGTATTCCCTGATTACGAAATCACAGTTAAGTTTGACCCAAACGTTGATGAGTATATCGATGCTCGAGTCGTCAACAACGAAATATCACTTCCTATCGATTCCTGCGGAACAGGTATCCTACAAGCTATACAGATACTTGCTTATTACTATTTATATAGACCTAGCTTGCTCATATTGGATGAGCCAGATTCTCATTTACATCCAAATAACCAGAGAATCTTAGCTAAACTCTTAAGTGAATTGCATAGTGAAACGGGATGCCAAATCATAATATCCACTCACTCTCGTCACTTCTTTGAATCGCTAAAGGATGTATCCCAGGTCCATTGGATTAACAACTGTAGTTTAGTGAAAGGATCAGAGGATCTTGAACGAAGCATTCTATTGGAAATTGGAGCTCTTGATAAAGGCGATCAACTAAGAAATGGGGAAGTTCCATGCGTCTTATTAACTGAAGATACGGACGTTGCTTACATTAACATTCTTGCAGAGGCATCTGGCTTCACGCCTGAAGAATATCAAATATGGTCTTACAATGGTTGTTCTAACATAGCTATTGCGCAAGCTTTGAACTCATTTATTACTGAGCACGCGCCGGGGACATCTGTTGTTGTTCATAGAGATAGAGATTACATGACTGATGACGAAGTTATCAGTTATAAAGAAAAGCTAGAAACAGTAGGAATTAAGGTTTTTATAACGTCGGGAAATGATACTGAAAGTCATTTTTTAAATGAAAATCATGTAGCAGCGCTCTATCCCGCAGTCGCACCAGATAGAGTAACCGAATTAATTGGCGATTGCATCAATGAACGCAGAGATAAAATATTAGAAAAGTATATCAATACAATTCATAACCGGAGGCTGCAGGAGTCATATAGAGGCGGTGAAAAACCCAATCCTGGTGCTATATCAAATGAATGCACTGCTAACTTAGACCAAGATCCCAGACGATATATGCATGGAAAAATTACAGAGAGTGCGCTGAGGGGGAAGCTTCAGCAAGAAATCGGCGCAAATATCGACCTCTGCAAGATTACCCCTCACCTAGAAAATCCAGATTTGAAAGCGTTCGCATCTGAAATATGGCCCGACGAGGATGCATAACAAAGCGCTGCTACGGAAAATTTACTCGCTGGCGCTCCTAAATTTTCGAAGAGCACGGCGTTATGTTCCACGCTAATCTATGAGAGATATTGTGATGATTTGGAGAGTCAAACAAAGAGCTCTGTCTATGTTACTCGCGTCAATATTTTGTTTATCTGGATGCAATCCTTTTAAGAATCATGCACTAAATGACCGAAATGAATTGATCTATAAGTCAGCCGCTCAGACAGAAAATGTTCTTAGGGGGGAGGGTTTTCCCTATTCACAATCTGCTTCGGTATATGTTTCGAATGGCGATCTTAGAAGTCTTTTGGAGTCCATTGAAGGAACACGTGTAGTTTTGTTAGAAGAAGGAGATTATCAAGGTTGGGAGGCTACTGTAGAAAAATTATCTTTCGCCTCAAACTCTGGCTATGCCGAAGTAGAAATCAGTGTTTCAGCTTCTCCTCCAGACGGGGATGAAAAGTATGCGTTTACGATATCTGCAATTTTGGGCGTGTCCAGTGTGGTCAGAGACGCAGCAAAAGAAAAAACTATTATCTGGCTGGCGGCAAGCCCAACTAATATTAAAGCGAATATGTCTTTCCGTTGGTTTTCTTGGTCAACACCAAGTGGACTAGGAGATTTGCTAGCAGATATTGCTGCCACACAATTGGCCGATAAACTGTCTAAACCAATCGAGGTTAAAGATGTTATCAGTGAAGAGCGTTCCTTTAGCGAGACAGAGCGAATATATATTGATGAGGAAAAAAATCCTAATTGGTGGGTAGACATCAAAGCTGATGCCGGTGTATTTAGAGTTAACAAGTACTTGAACTTCTTAGCTCCAGCTTTTACAACAAATGGACTTTGGTTGGCATTCTCGATTAGTGACACTCCGGGATCTATTTACGTTGAACCTGAAGCTCCAACGAACAACCCTGATGAATTAAATGAGAAGATAGCTCGTTTAACAGGCCAGATTCGCAGAAAGGAAGAGACAATAGATATTGATCATGGCTCATCGCTACTCTGGGTCTCTCAACAAGTATTTGTTCAGCTCAATGAGTTGTTAGCCAACAACCTTAAAGAAATTAAGTTCCAAAGTACCAAGAAGAGTGGAAAGCTTGCTGAGTCAAAATGGCGTGATGATATATTGGGAGAAGGTGGTACTTTCGCTGAATTGAATGGCGACTCGGCAATATCTGGTGGATTAACGTTTAATAAACCTAACATCAAATGGGACGAAGAAAATGGTGTCGTTGTTAATGGTAGTGTAGATCTGGATAGCACGATCAACGTCCATGTCCATTTCGACCCCCTAGTCGGTGGAGGGCTAGGTACCACGGTAGGCATGAAAGCATTTAGCGATGTTAATTTTAATATAAATTCGCCTATCGTTTTGGAAAATTTTATGGGTTATCCATCACTAATGATTAAGCCAGATTTATCATGCAAATCCTTTGATATTGAAGGCAAAACCGATGGGAAGCTAATATTCTCTGGGGGTTGGGCTAGTATGCCGGCACTTGGCTTAAGAACAAGAATGCGGATCGGAGAAGATTATATCCCCCCCAGCATTCTAGTTGGAGGGGGGCCAACCTATACGGAAAACAAAGTCATAAATACTAAAGATAAAAAGTTGGCTATCCATCCTCCCTACAAATATACGATACAGACAATAACTCCAACGTCATTCAAGCTGTCTGCTTCAGGCGTGATGGCCCAGCTAGGTATTAACCATAAGAATACAGACGATACTGAGGAAATCAAGAAAATACAAAAGCTCGAAGTAGAGAAAAAAGAGAAAATTAAAGACTATTATACTTCCGCAGCAAAGAAGCCCTGTCCTAGTGCTGATAGAACTGAATTTATCTTAGGTAATCTTGAAATTGGGCCAAACAATGAATTTGTAAAAGCTTTTCGGCATATAAAAAAAGTGCTCGATAATGCTTATAATGATCTTACTAAAGGTCCAGGTAAAAATAACGAAGTAGTAAAAGCACTTAATAATGCGAGGAATGATTTAACCAAAGGACCGGGTAAAAATAACGAAATACGAAAGTTAGGTCGAAAACTAGGGTTTTGAATAATAAAACAACATAACGAATAAGGATAAATTGTGCGGTTTAGCCGTAAAATAAAAGGGACATATATGGACGCCCCCGGATTGTCAAGGGATAGCCCCCCCGATATCTAATTTTAAGTCAGATATTTTCGTTAAACTCATAACTCACACACTGATTAACCATTTTTAAGATAGGCGGTAACGAAGACATATATCCGGCGTCTATCAGGAGACTTATCAAAATTGAGTTCGTCTCCGCGCCCTAATGAGATCCGCACCTAGCCGCCTAAAACAGGCACCCTGCTTCAAGAGCAATGTCCCTTCCAGGCTCTTGCTAGGGCGGATAAACCGCTTCGTTCATCAATCATTGGTTACCTTAGTCTGAGTCAATCATTTATTGATGTTGTTTTAAATCTAATTATTAATGTTTGTAAGTTTAATGCGCTTCAACCGCTCGATACGTTTCCATTTTTTGCAACAATACCCAACCTAATCGAGCCAGTCTTGCAGCCATAGCAACACAGGCTTTTGGATAACCTCTCCGAGCCATCAATTGATTACCCCAAGCGCTTAATCGATCTGTTTTCTTTCGCCCGGAAGTTAATATAGCTCGAGCGCCATGAACCAGTTGTTTTCTTAAATAACTGTTGCCTCGTTTAGTGATCCCGCCACTTTTAAATGACTGGCCGCTACTGGATGTTTTCGGTGTTAGGCCAAGCCAGACTGCAAACTCACGGGCATTCGCAAATTGGCTGCCATCGCCAATTGCGCTGTAGATTGCAGTTGCATTAATCACACCAATTCCTGGAATACTGAGGAGTATCTGGCAATAAGGATTGTTTTTAGCTATCTTAGTGAGTTTCGAATTTATCTCACTAATTCTCTCGCAGTGAGCGTAATATTCATCAAGAATTTGGCCCAGTTCGTGTTTCAGTAATGGAGTCACTATATCGCAACAGGGATCGGTAATTTCGCGCAGGAGTTTGCAATAGGATTTATGACCTAAAGGCGCAATGACGCCATACTCGCTGAGTAAGCCCCGGGTTTGATTCATTAAACCTGTTCGATGTGAAACATGCCTCTCTCGTATTCGATGTAAGCTTTGTATATCCTGTTGCTCAACAGTTTTCACTGGAACAGCTTTAATATTGGGTCGAAGTGCCGCTTCTGATATTGCTATCGCATCGTTATGATCACTCTTGTTTCCTCGTACAAAAGGTGTCACATGCTGAGCAGGAAGCAATTTAATAGTATGCCCCATGCTTTCAAATATCCTGGCCCAATAATGACTTGAGTAGCATGCCTCCATTGCTACAACACAGGCTTCCTGATTCACCATAAACTCAGCCAACTCTAATCGTTTTAGCTGTTTGTTAAATACAATATTGCGATTCTTTGTAACGCCACAAACCTGAAAAACACTTTTTGCCAAGTCAATAGAAATTAAGGTATGCTTTGCCATGTGGATGCCTCCTAGAATTTAAACTGAAATGTGAGTAATGCCACTGTCAGTTTGGCGCATTTCGACGCCGATTTCACTAGGGGGCGTCCATCTCATCAGGCACTAAAACATCGAATTAAATATTAACGCCAGCTGCAATGAAGACACGTGCGTCAATTAATGGGTCAATATAAAGAATAGCTTTGAAAAAGTGGCTTCTGTATGAGCAGCGCACTAACGTGGGTGTCTTAGATATATTCGTTAGATATATTTCCCCCAGCGCCGGCAATGTCGCTATATATTGACAAATTCGTGCTTGCCGACTAAATTGTCGGTATATATTGACACAGCCAAACTCATGTATACAAAAGACCTGCTCGATATCGGCAAAGCGCTCTCTCAATATCGGCGTAAAATGGGCCTCACCCAGGCCGAAGTTGGGCGCCGGACCAGCATTGACCGACAGACCATCTCAGCCATCGAAAACGGTCGCTTTACCGGTTCGCTCGGTATTTTGATGCGCTACTTACATTTCGCGAATTTGAGCCTATCGGCGACCGAAGCTAAATCGCCCTACCCCACACTTGATGAGCTGGCTGATCGCTACGGTGATGACGATGACTGAGTTGCCTAGGAGCATCACATCGGTGGACATCCTGAGCTTTGGCCGGCTCAGCGGCTCGGTCAGTCAGCCAGGACCCTATGTGTTCAGTTACCGGGAGGACGCCGCCCTACGATATTACCCACACATTGATCTATCCGACCATCGATAACCACATGGCACTCAAAATCGATGGGGCCCGAGGCTTTCCCGATAAAAAGTCTTTGATCAAACTTGGCAAGGTATTTGGAATCAAAAAGCCCGAACTGATTTGCCAACAGATTGCTGATCTGCTGAGTGACTTTATCGTATCCTGCGACCACATCAGTGCAATTCCTGGATTCAAACAAAGCCTTCAAAAGGCATTGGCCACAGGCACAAAAAACACCGCAGCAAGTTATCGCCGTGACATCAATAAAAAACACCAATGATTGCGCCTCACCTAGATGATGCACATTTATAAACGAGTGTTTTTCCGATGGAGTTTGTAACGGCGCCAGCGGATCAATAGTTGAGTGCTTGCCCCTTTTTTTTCCTTTATATGCAATACAAGCCGGTAAAGTTAGCCTTACCCTAAACAACTAATCAAAAAGTGATTTTCTTGCGTTGTCACATATGGCCGCAACAGCCGGGTGCCGAACTTTCCTTTCCGCGGAGATTGCGTAAAATTTATGAGTTATTCCTTCAATTTCCGCTATAGGGCGCACATTAAAATTACGGCAAACTTCATCTTTGATGACTGACGGCATAAAAAACAAACCAACCCCCGACTGGCCAAAAGATTTGATTAGTGCACTGTCGTCGAATTGCCCCCGGATTTTCGGGTAAATATTTTTGTCGCGAAACCACTGATCCAGATCGTTTCGAACAGCGTACTGGTGCGTTGGCAAGAGTAAAGGTGCACTGTGTAGACAGCCTGGAAAATTGTTCCTGTAACTTCTAGCCAGCGACGCGGATGCAAACAATGTTAATTTTGACTCGCCAAGATAATGACTGTACGCTTTAATACTGAGGGCGCCAGACAGGGGTTTATCACTTAATACCATATCGACTTTATGCAACGCGAGTTCTGCCAGTATGGATTCAACCGGTCCCTCTTTACTGGTTAAACTTATATCGTGGGCTAGTCTTAGAGATGGCTCAATAATTTTATAAACAATCGTTTTTGGAAGAGCACTCGCTGAACTTACAATAAATTCGGACGTTTGACCAATATCCGCACCCCTTAAAACATCTGCCAGTTCCCGCCCCAGCTCAAATATTTCATCGGCATAGCGCAATACCAGCCGCCCCGCCTCTGAGATAGATAAACCACGACCCACTTTTTCGAACAGACGGCTGCCGACCCGCTCCTCCAGCAAGGCCAACTGACCACTGA
>JBNKFP010000018.1:0-21679 GCA_050289365.1 Cellvibrionaceae bacterium
TCTTTTGGCGCTTGCCGGATCCAATCCAATTGCCCCACCAATTGCTCTGTTGATTTCATTACTACGCTACTCCTTTTCAGAACGGACTCGCACATTAACTCAATGATGCCCGATTGTTAACAGCCAGAAATAACTGACCCACGGTAGCTGGATCGACATTCAGAAACACCGCCTCCAACCTGCAGTGCTCATAAGGTTTCGAAGAAACTGACTGTTTTAGGGCCATTATCATATGGGCGAATGCATTTTATACGCCCCATAAAGCAAAACCCCCCTGGCGTGAAACCAGAGGGGTTTTTTAACAAGGCTTGTACAACAGCCTGAGATTAATAATCGCTCGTACCCAAAGGCGGATAGGCGTTGTCAATCAGCATCAGGAACTGCTTATGGAACCAACCGCCAGCGTGTGGAGACAGTTCAGGAACCACTTCCGTGGGCTTGTCACCATCACGGATTGAGCCTTGTACACACATGGTATCCACTGTCTTACCTGCATACTTTGGATCGCTGGCGCTATCGACCACCGCTTTATCCACTTCGTCTAACGCATTGTATGCTGCAGAACCCTTAGGATAATCACTCACCTCGAAAGAAATACCATCAGCTTCGCCGGGTGGCTTCATCCAGAAAAAGGCGTGCAAATAAGGGCGGCTAGAGATCGGAGCCGCTTTGGGCACTTCACCAACACCAGCGTTGTTTACATTACACCAGTGGCCACGATGAGACCGCCTGTCGACACGCTTGGAACTGTCAGCACCCTTAGTGCCGGAACCGGGTTTCGGACGGTTTGGCGCGCCCCAACCGTTACGCGCGGTATCGATGATGAAGCCAGGATCAAAGCCAGGTTGTTGTGACTTGAATCGAGCACTGAAAGCCTCAATGTAGCTCAACTCGTCAACAGACTTGTTCCACTCGTACCAATCACTCAAAGCCATACGATCCGTTTCAGCGTTGGAAATCAGCGGCTCTTCAATCGGTGTATAACCAGAGGTATTAGAAGCGAAGCCCTTCACTTTCTTGAAGCCGTCTACGCCGTCAGTGTTGGCGCCTTTAATCAGTTTTTGGTATCCGGCAACAGCGAGCTTGAGATTACTCTGATCGTTCATAGAGTCATCCCACCCCAACCAACCGGCGTGTCCGATGTCCAGGTAGGTATAAACGTTGTCCGCATACAGCTCCTCGATTGCAATTTGCAAACCGCGACCGTATACACCCAAACCAGAGTCTAGGCCAGGTGAGCTGTAGGTCAGCAAAGTATCGCAGTATGTGGTGCCATCGGTAGTGGTAAGGTCAGGCCACACTAGAGAAGGACCATCCGGGTTCAATTCGGTATTGGTGATCATGTTGGGAAAAGAGTCTGGCTCCAACAAAGCAACAATACGCAGGTTGTCATACTCTGGCTTTTTCCTGAAAGTATCTCTGATGACGCCAATGTACTCTTCGCGATACTTATCCATACCACCCAGTGTCGGGTTGGGATCTCGGGGCTTGCCGATTTCGTAAAGCTGACCGCTAGAGGCAAACGCGGCGCAGTCACGGTCTGGAAGGTTATAAATGATAATCACGATCGTCATAGGTGACATTTGTCCGTCGAGCTGAGCGTAGTATTTCTGTTGCTCTACAGCGGCATCCAAATGACCTTCCAAAGAACGACGGCCAGCATCCGGATCACCATAAATAGTGGCGGTGGAATCCATCCAAACGGCACTGGGTTGACGCTGGATGTACTTGATCTTGTTCTTCAGCTCAGTGTCTGAAACGCGCTCCAAGGAGTAATCCATCATGGTTTTGATATCAGGGCTCAGATAGAAGTAGGAGTCCTTAAATGGGTTGCCAGAAGTTTGCAAGCTGGCGCCCGGTTTACCTTTGGCTTGTTCAGTCAATGGAATGGTGCCAGTGTAAGTGGCAGGATCAATTGCATTGATCACTTCATCATTACCGGTATTGGGGGAGCTGCTCGTGGTTCCACTGCTAGACGATGTGGTCGTGCCTGTTGAACTGCTAACGGCACCCGAGGACGAGGACCCCGGTGTGGGCGTACCACAAGCGGCAAATAAGGTCGCGCACCCAACTAACAGCAAGCTGCTCAGTTGTGGCTGACCGAAAATTCGAAAATTATTTTTTCGCATGAATATCTCCAGTTTGGATCTAGTTTATTGCTTATTATGAGCTGGGCTTTTCCAAACCCAAATTTACGTACATACACTTCACGCGAAGGGCCTTTCCAGTAACCGATTGCACTACCAAGCCAGAAGTACAGTCAAAAAAGCCAACCAAGTGCGTGATCTCAGCGCATTGAGCTCCGCGCTATTTCCCTCCAGCGCTAAAACTACCAGTGGGATCGCATATTTACACTTTGTTACGCTGAAAGATCAGGCTGGACGAGCCAACGCCATGATTCAACGGCAAGCAAATACAACGTGGTGTAATTTACCATGAGCAATTGGCGGGATCGCTTCCAATATCACACTTTTACATTATTTTTATTTGACATGTGATGCGCATCAGATAGCGGCAAAAAATTGACGCGAATTTCCAAGCAAAAAATGTGACACGCATCACACAGGCAGCCTGAATTCGAGAATTGAAATACGCGTTTTCTACGATCATTTTAATTGGAGCCATGGCGCAAGTTGAAAAAGCGCAAAGCCGTTTCCTAAATCGCTCGCATTTTCAGCTTAAATGCATCTCGCCCCTTAAAATAATATGATCTTTGTGTTTTGGGGTGGCTGAAAATAAATCATGCTGAACAATTAATTTGAGCAAAAATCACCGCTGCTTGTTTACAGTAATTAGGGGCTACTGGGATGCGCCCAAAAACAAACCCAATCCAATTCAGATCATCAGATAAAACCAAAAAAATAAATTGGTTAGTCCAAAAAATTTATAGCGCGGACATAACCAAAATAATACGGGCAAAACGCCGCAAGGCTATTTCTGCCCCCATTAAAATCCACAAGCGGTTGACCCCAGGTATAGACATTAATTTTTGGCGCAGACTGCAAGCATTGACTCAAGACCACCCAGTGATTTGCAATATTATTGATCTGAAATGTTTGACCAATGGCTTGCACCCCGACGAATAAACAATAATGCCCAGCCAAACCGGATTCGCATTCAATACTTTGGAGGTGCGCGAGTGAATGATGGGGCCACAAGCGAGCTCGATTCTCCACCTTGTTATAACCTGTTTTTTGAAACCAGCGGACCAATTCTGTGGGCCAGGTAATCCCTTTAAACGTATTTACAGGCCGGGTAAATGAAAAACAAAAATTGCTACTGTCACGGAGTGCCCCCAAGGTAATCCAGTCCACTAATGCCATACCATTTAAATTAACCAATCGAAGACAATTTCGCGAAGGCTGGATACGCAAATCCTGATGCTGGGCGCGCCCTTCGCAATACAGCTGCTCGACCAATTTCACATAGACATCAGGAGCGTCTTGAAGAAGACAATAAAAATAGCTGGCCGGCCCACATAAACTGGCACCCACCTGATTAATAAGATGCGGACACGCTAAACGGCTGTGCACACTTGCAATCAATTCGGATTTATTCTGGGGCGAAGAAAAATGCATAAAGGCGGGCACAAACGTCTTTTGCTGAATGCGAAGGGCAAACTCCGCAATCATTTTTCTCGCGCGCTCCAACCGCAAGGCTTTTGTCTGCGTCATCGATTAAATTGACCGTTGCGCATTCTGTTTGAATACCCGCACAGTCAGCTAAACATTCAATGTGCGACGAAAAAAATCGCGCGCTTTTTGATACATTTCCAAAGCCAATTCAGCATCGTAGCGTTCACCTTCATCACGCATAAAGGCGTGCTGTGCATTCACTTCGAGCCAGTGGTAATTCAAATTTATGGCTTGAAAGTGCTGTAAAAGTTGCTGTCGACCCGCCAAGGGAACATGGGGGTCCTGTTTACCCACCACCACAAAAACCTCCCCGGTGATATCTTTTGCTCGGCTTAAACTGTCATTCCCTTCCTGGCAGGGCAAGGTGTTACTGTGAATATCCGTTGGGTATAAACAAAAAGCACTATTGACCACACTGTGGATGGCCGCACGGAAAGCCAAATGCCCTCCAATACAAACGCCCATTGCGCCCAAATTGCCGTTCCAGTTAGGTTGGGTGTGCAAGTGTGTATGGATGCTGTGCAAATCAGAATCGTGATTTTCCAAGGGTTTCGCAAACTTATCGCTATTGCCTTTATCTTTGCCAATATCATCATATGCCAGCACGGTGCCCATCGGGTTCAATTCGTGAAAGACCTCAGGCACCAAAACAATAAAACCCAAGCCCGCCATCATTCTTGCACTGCGCAAAATCGGTCCGGTGATTTGAAAAATCTCAGAATAAAACACTATGGCCGGGTATTGGCCCTTTTCAGTCGGCGCTACGATCTGGGTCTGCATGGAGCCGGTTGGCGTGGCAATTTCTACAGTATTCAGTTGAGTTAACATATTGTCTCTATGGGTTTGTATAACACGAAAAATGGGTGCCGATGCCGAGCGCCCATTTATTAAAAAGGGATTGATATCACAAATGGTAATCCATTTGTATTCCCCGCCGCCATCGGTATTGCGAGTGGATGCCACTCAACATCCAGGTGCGATAACAAAATCGACATTGCAATGACACTCTGTTGCATCAACCTCACCCTAATCTGTCTGCTGGTTCCAGTCACAGGCACCCACAAAATCACCAAACAATTGCCACTCGCCAGCGCACCTTCACTGTAATCCACCCACGATTGCAAACGTACACTGGCTTCCTAGGTTGTGTATAGCACCAGACGTGTGTGATTCAGCAACCGGTTTGCTGCGGCACGAAATCAGCGTCACTCCCTTTGAAAGGCCCCTGTCACAGCGCGGAGTATCGCCCAATGGAACCGCTTCACATCCCCCCAACCATGCGAATCACAATTTCCACTCCATGTCCAGGCCTTAATCCCGCTGGTATTGGTTATTTTACCTGGATGAGCTCCGTTTTAGCCGATAACGTGGCACTGGATACTTTAGGCGCTATGCCCCACATCCATTTAACCTCTGGTCGTTACTGATAACAAGGAGTTTCGCGATGCCACAGAATCTGATTAAACTCATTTTTGTCGCTGTAAGCACGCTGTTTGTCCATGTGCAATCAGCACTCGCCAACGAGTTTCCGGTGGGTGAAGTTAAAATTGCCCCAGTACTTTTTATACCCGAAGGAAGGGAGCGTGCAGCCTCCCGTTGGCTCGATGCAGAAAATCAAAACAATGTCTACGCCTACCTTGGTGTGACCCAGAAAAAATGGGAAAAATTACTGGGTGGCAAGGCATTCTCTTACGACAAACTAAAAGTGGTCAATGGCAACAAGAGCTCTATAGGTTACGTCAATAGCGGCAATATTTTTGCTGAAATCCAAGGTGAAGTTTTAGCGAGCATGGGTATCCCTTCTGGTTACATAGCAGCACCAGACGTTTGTCAATTTGACAAAATAATATTGATGCTCGTCGTAGGAGGGGAAGACATTACGATTGGCAGCGGCGGCAACTGGTGCTCCTATGGCCTAATCAATGGCCCTGGAGCAAGCATTATCGGTATAGATCACTTCTTTAAAGGTGGCAAGCTCACCTCGACACTGGTTCACGAAGTTGGCCACAGCTTGGGCTTACCCCATATTTGGCAGAGGCCTTCTACCAACAGCTCGATTTCCTCTGCTTACCCCGATTTTGGGCAACACACGTCAACCTCCGTGATGTCGTACAACCTCAACAACCAAACTAATACAACCAATGTCAACCAAGTACCTGGCACGCTTATGCCGGTGGAGCGGTTTGAACTGAGCCACAATAAGAGAGCGCTACCCTATTACCAATTTAAAGGCGTTTTATCTCTGACCGAACAATGGTTTGCAACATTTTTTCGCCATCCCATTTTGGCGATTGGATCGAATTATGATATTTACAATATGTGGCGCAGCCCAAAAACCAATTCGCTGGGTTGGGTTTCTTTTGGTATGACCTTGCCGCGAGCCGAATACGTGGACCGTATCACTGTTGAAACAGGCACAAACCTCAATCAATTTCGCGCAGATAAAATTCAGATAGAAGTTGCAGATTATGACGGCAACTATAATTTTGTTGCCGCAAAAGTCGATGGTGATGGCAGTGCTACTGTGCAATTTCCGAAAGTGCGGGGACAATCCTGGAAAATCGCAATGCATCGCACTCCGGGTACCCCAATTGATTTACGGGGCGTACGCTTTTTTATCAGCAGAACAGAATTATACCCCCCCAAGTAATACACTATGGGGGCTAAACGACAGACGAACTAATAAATCAGCTCGTGCCAGCGGCCCTCCTGTTTTAATTCTGCTTTAACATGATGCCAGGCTTGATCAGGGCCAACGCGTGAAGCAAAAAGCCGATCCAAAGAATGCGCAATGGTTTCCAAGCCAGCCACATAGAGAATGGCGTTATCCTCCAGCAATAGCCTTAACATTTCATCGGCGCGCTCTTCCAACGCGTAGTCCATAGCCAGAGGATCAGCCCAATGTGGGCGTGGGCTAAGCGCCTTGACAGCCGTAAACGTTTCTTCATCATAGAATTGTTTAAAATCATCGCAATGATCATTCATATACAATAATTCCAAACCCGAACGCGCCCCGTGAAATAAAAATACCTTGCCCTGCCAATCTATAATGTCTTGGTAAAGATGTTTCACAAAAGCACGAAACGGTGCGATACCCGTACCCATACCGACCATAATCAAAGTGCTGGATTTATCGTCAGGCACACTAAATGGCAAGCCAAAGGGACCGCACACGGTCACCGTAGTACCCACGGACAGGTCACATAAATAATTTGAGGCAATTCCCTGATAACGCTCTCCACTGTACTCATCAATATAATCACAGCGTTTAACACAGATTCGAATTTCAGGCCTGGCATTGGCATTGATGTGCGGTGTATCAGCAATGGTGTACAAACGGAAATGTCGCGGATGTCCTATTTCATCATGGGGGCCTTCAATAACAACCCCGAGGCTTTGCCCGATTTTATAATCGAATGCCGAGTGATCCACTTCCAACAATAATTCGCGCACCTCATCAGTGTCTTCAGCGCTAATGCGCTCACTGGCAAGTAGTTTGGCGTGATAGGTTTGATCAAAATCATATTGGTCTAATCGCATCTTATGCTCCTAATCCGGCGAACCCCATAAATGACAACGAAAGTATACCAGCGATAATTAAGTTAATTGCTGTACCTTTGGCAATATCAGGGACCTGCACCAGCTCCAGTTTTTGACGAATGCCTGCCATCAAAACTAAAGCCAGTGTAAATCCCGCCCCTGCGCCCAGCGCAAAAACCAAACATTGCATGAGCGAATAATGTTTATTCGTTTGAAATAGCGCCAACCCCAAAATGGCACAATTGGTCGTGATCAGTGGTAAAAAAATTCCAAGGGATCGAAATAAACTGGCGCTGAATTTTCTAATAAACATTTCGACCAATTGCACCGTGGAGGCGATGACAACAATAAAGGAAATCAGCTCCAGGTAAGGCGCATTCACCCAAATGAGCAAGTGGTGCAAGCCATAGGCACATATTGAACTGATGATCATGACAAAGGAAACAGCACCGCCCATGCGCAAGGCAGTGTCCAGTTTGCCAGACACCCCCATAAAAGGACAAATTCCCAAAAAATAAGCCAACACAAAATTATTGACCAAGCAGGCATTGATAAATATGGGGGCCAGTGCTTCCGTCGCCATCAGTGAATACTCCCACAATGTTGGCCGCTGCGAATAAGCTGTTTTTGTTTGCTTTTACGCCACTGATTAATGACCAGCAAGTAAATCGCCAAAGTAAAAAAACCGCCACTGGGCAATACCATGATCACCCAGGGCTGAAATTGCTTGCCCAGCAACGCGACCCCAAACAGGGAACCGTTGCCCAAAATTTCGCGCAAACAACCAATGCTCAATAAGGCCAATGTAAATCCAAAGCCCATACCCAATCCGTCCAGCGCTGAACGCAGAACCCCATGACGGGATGCAAATGCTTCAGCTCGCCCTAGAATTAAGCAGTTCACCACTATGAGGGAAATAAAAGCGCCTAAATTGCGGTGTAATTCGACACTGGTTGCTTGAATCAAATAATCCACCACGGTAACAAAAGTGGCAATGATCAAAATATAACTGGCGATGCGCACCTGCTTGGCAATGACATTGCGCAACAGAGAAATCAAGCCGTTGGACATCAATAAAACAAAGGTGGTGGCGAGGCCCATCATCAAACCGTTTACCGCAGAGTTGGTGACCGCCAAAGTTGGGCACATTCCCAAAACCTGCACGAACACGGGGTTTTCTCGCCACAGGCCTTTAATGAAGTCGTCAGTTGAGGTCGATGGGTTTAATGGACTATTCACCGGAACTCTCCCCAACAGCGGCGATTCCCGCGCGCTCGAACACGGCAATATTTTTAGCGAGAACGGGCAGCCAGAATTGCGCGCTGGTTTGAATCAGATTGGCAACTGCCTTAGAGGAAATGGTCGCCCCCGTAATTGCATCAATTTCCCATGGGTGATGTTTATGGCCTTGCTTCACCGCGATGATGCTGTGCAGTAATGCGTCGCCAGTTTCATTAAGTTGCACATCCAGTTGTTTGAAATTTGCAACAAAATGCGGTTCACTGGCAATTTTGTCGCCTAGCCCAGGCGTTTCTTTACTCTGTAAGACTTGCGTACCGACTAGAATTTCCGCACCAGGGTCATAGGCATAGATCATTCTAATGGTATCTTGATAGCCCATCGCCTCACCCACAACGGCCAAGCCTAATAATGCCCCTTTTGCATCGTATGTAGCGTAAACCTGTTCACTGTTTCGTATGGTATCGCTGAGTGCAAATTCCGAAACGCCGTCGAAATTAAAATTTAATTTAAACGCGCTACCGGGAAACAAGCCCATTACCGCTGCGTTGAGGTGTTGCGCACGCTTGTGCTCGATCGCCGGCCGAGTTGTCCAAAATACCAGCGCCAAAATAAAACCACACACGCAACCCAGACCGACCAAAGAACGATACATAGACCAGTAAACTCTAGGATCTTGTGTGGTGGGTTTGTCGCTGGCAATGATCTGATTCATTTACGGCCCCGATTTGATTGGCCGAATACCTTGGGTTGAGTTAATGTATCGATGTGAGGTGACAGTGCATTGGCCAATAAAATGGCGTACATAACGCCTTCCGGCATGCCACCCCAACAGCGAATTACAACTACCGTTAAACCAATAAAAATACCGTAAACGACCACGCCCAAATGACTCATCGGCGAGGCCACCATATCGGTCGCCATAAATACGGCGCCTAACATTAACCCGCCTGAAAACAACATAAACAGCGGTGATCCATATTGTTGTGGCGCCAGACTGTGCAAAAGCCAACTGCTTACAAATACCGTAGCCAATATCGCCACGGGAATTCGCCAATTCATCATATTGCGTGCGACCAACCAGATGCCGCTTAAAATAATGATCAAACTGCTGGTTTCGCCGAGAGAACCACCGGTTAAACCAAAAAACAAATCACCGGGTTGGGTGGCACTGTGTTCGAACTTGAGCTGCGAAAGCGGCGTAGCACCGCTGACGCCATCGTATTGTGGAGTGAGAAACGGCCAAGTTAGGGTGGACGACGGCAAAGCGGCAAAACGCTGGGGAGCAAACGCAGGCATCCAGCTGGTTAACGCAACAGGGAATGCCGCTTGTAGAAATGCGCGCCCCACCAGTGCTGGGTTAAAGGCGTTAGCCCCTAAACCACCGAATAAAAATTTGCCGATAAAGACTGCGATCACACCACCAGCAGCCACCATCCACAAAGGCAAGTTAGGCGGCAACGTCAGGCCATACAACAGCCCCGTCACCACTACCGACCAATCAAAAGGCAGCGAGGGCTCAGTTTTGCGCCACACCAACAAAACTTCGGTTAGGGTGCAGCTGAGTGTAGCGACCAGCAAAACCAGAAGCGCGCACCAACCAAACGCATAGATCGCAAATCCCGCGACCGGCAAAAGGGCATAGACCACATTGCGCATAATGTCTGCAGTGTGTGCGCCGCTTCGGAGATGGGGCGAAGATTGAATGCTGAGTGTTTTTATAAGATGTCGCATAGGCGGTCTGTATGATCGGGGTGTCGACCTCGGTATATTGCGCTGTCTGAAATGTAGCTCGGTTATGCTCCCCTACCCTTGATACAAAGCAAACTTTACCCAATCCCGCGCGAAACAATATTGAAGTAACGACTGTGCTATATTGCGCGGCTTTTTAAAGGAGGGGTGAACTATGTACGCGGGTTTTGACTACGGCACGTCCAACTGCGCACTCGGGCTCTGCAAGGACACGCAAATTAAATTACTGCCCATGGAAGGCGAAAATCCTTATATTGCCTCCGCTCTCTACGCACTGGATCGACGTTTAATCAGTAAAGCTGTCGCCAGTCACCTCGCTGCCGGTGCAGATCAAACCCAATATTGCCAATTGCGTGAGCGCGAGTTGCTTAACGCGCAAGCTGCCGAACAGGAGTTGCTGCTGCAACCAGACGATGCAACCTGGTTTATGGGCAGCCAAGCGATCAACCACTACATTCAAAATCCCGGCGAAGGCTGGTTTGTTAAGTCGCCAAAGTCCTATTTGGGTTCTGTGGGTTTGCGCCCCGAACAGATTGCGTTATTTGAAGACTTAGTGGCGCTGATGATGACCAAGGTTAAAAGCCAGGCCCAAGCACACTCTGCGGCAGAAATTGAGCAGGTTGTCATTGGCAGACCGATTAACTTTCTCGGCATCGGCGGTGAAGACAGTAACCGCCAAGCCATCAATATTCTTACCGCATCCGCAAAATTGGCGGGCTTTAAAAAGGTTGAGTTTTTCTACGAACCCTTTGCCGCGGGCATAGAATATGAAACCACACTGCACGAAGACAAAACAGTATTGGTTTTGGATGTGGGCGGGGGGACATCGGATTGTTCGATGATTCGCATGGGGCCCAGCCTGCGCAGCAAATTGGACCGCACTGACGATTTTCTCGCCCATGCGGGAATTCGCGTCGGCGGCAACGATCTCGATATCAGTTTAAATTATCTGGAACTGATGCTCGAATTGGGGCGCAACTCCCATCAAAAAAATGGCTTGTTTATTCCTGCTCACTATTATTCTTGTGCGGCAAAAATAAATGACATTAACGCATCAACCGAATTTTTAAGTGCGCAATTCGCACGAGACATAGCCGCTTTAGTGAACGAAGCGCAGCACCCAGAATTGGTTAAACGTCTGCAAACATTGCAACACTATAAATTAAATTTTCAACTGTCACAGACTGCGGAAAATTGCAAAATTGGACTGTCCGAAGCCACTACAACCAAAGCGGACCTAAGCTATCTCGAAGCAGAATTATTCCGAGAAGTCACTGTCGATGAGTTCGAGCACGCCATTCACAAGCCGCTGCAATCCATCGTCAGCATTATCGACCAAGTGATTGCTGAAGCGGGCACGCAACCGGACATCGTCTATTTAACCGGCGGCACCAGCAAATCTCCCAGCGTGCGCAAATTTATTCAACACAAACTGGGGAATATTCCGATTGCAGACGGAGATTATTTCGGCAGTGTAGTGTCGGGTTTAGCGATTTGGGCTGAAAAAATCTATGGCTAATCCTATCCCCCGCACCCCAAGCACAGGGCCCTTATTTAAACCTGAATTCGTGACTTCGAGGCGGATTCAGGTTAAATCCTATTGATAACACCGCTGTTTTCAACCTATTTTAAAATCGTTTCATCCACTTCCGTTTTTTAGTAGCAAAGCTGATCAAACCTGAGAACACCATAACTGAACCTAACAAACTCAAAATGAGAAGCACCAGAAGATAAAATAGCGGCAGGTGATGACCGGTATGCAAGGGTTTTAGGATGCTCAATAGCTTGGCGCCAAAACGCAATTGGCCGAAGTCGCGAATTTTCATCAATGTCGACTGTTGCGGATCAATAGTCACCGAGGAACCGGCCAAACCCAACCAGTCATTCGGCGTAACGAATCGCAATGTGACCGTTGGTGTTTGCGCTCCGCGAGCACCTCTCCGCTGTCCTTGTGCCAGTTCGGACGATTTTTGAGCTCGACCTTTACCCGTTGCCGCCTGTGGTTGTCCGGCCGGACGCGGCAATTGCACATGAGTCAATTGTGACCCAGGCGGTAGCTGGTTGTATGCGCTGCGAAGCCAGGTATGCCAGTCCGCAGACATCGGTTGGTTTTGGCTGGGCCTGGACTTGTCTTCCTCTCCCCCTAACAGTGCCTGCGCTACACTGCGGTAAGTAATCGATGCTCCGGTTAGGCTCAATAACACGATTGCCGCCAATACCACTACGCCACTGCTCATATGACTGTAGAAAAAGTATTTGCGCCGCAAGCCCATGGGCACTATGTAGCGTGCTCTAAAGCTTTTTCGCAGCGGCCACCAGAGCCACAACCCCAGCACGCTCAGCGCCAGAGAGAGTAGCGCCACCCATGCAGCATAGTGTTTACCCTCCACACCGAATAAACCTTCACGCCCGAACAAATAGTTGCGATGCAACTGCAGCACAGTGTCAAAAAAGCCGTTGTCATGGCGCTCGGCATGATGGCGCAGAGACAGGTCGTCAATAGCGTAGGTCCAGGTTTCTCCGCGACCCTGCACACGGTAAAAAGGAGATTGCGATGAGGGCAACAGCAGTTGCGAGGCCGACGGGTTGTTTTGCAACAGGGTCTCTACGGCTGCCGCTTGCTGTGCAACTGTTTGCGGCGTGTAGATATTGTCGCGTTGGATCCGCTCAGCGTTATAGCGCTGGATCAACTCATCAATAGAGGTCAATGCCCCTGTGGCAAAGGTAATTAAAAACAGCAGACCGAGGGGGAAACCCAACCACCGGTGCAAGGTAACGAAAAACGTGCGCATGAGATCCCTTATTAACCCTGTTGACGAACCAATTGTTCAAGACTTTTGATGTTGGCGAGGAGTTCGCTGCGCTGCGGATTGGCCTGCACCACTAGGCGCAAAATGCTCAACGCTTGCGCGTAGTTGTGCCGGTCGATTTCCAGTTGGGCGCGACCGAGTTGCGCCCGTTCGCGAAATTCATCCAGCGCTTCGGCGCGCACGTAATATAACAAAGCGCGCTCACTGAACTGCTGTTGCTGAAGTAAATTAGCCAGTTGCAATAGAGCTTCACCGTCGGTGGGATTAAACTCCAAAGCCAGCCCCAGCTTGTTCAGTGCCAGCTCAGTATTGCCCTGGGCGAGGGCCAATTGTGCTCGGTGAACATTAAAACGGCCCGATACTTGACGTGACTGGGTGCTGCCTTGGCGATCCAGTGCCGTCAATAGACTTTGCAAATTAGCCCACTCCTGTTGGCTGGCCAACCAACTGGCAACCTGCTCTAACACAGGTATTGCGGCGTCATTTGCCAATATCTGCTGCTGGTATTGACTGATCAAAGCCACGGCTCGGCGCGAGCTGCCACTCTGAATGTGCAACTGCACTGCGGTCACTAGATTATCCACTTGTTGATCGCCAAGTTTTATGGCGGTCTCCAAACTGGCGATGGCCTGCTGAGGTCGCCCTTGCCGCAAGGCAATTTGCCCCCGTTGGAGCCACAGGTCGGCATTGCTGAAATCCGCTTGCAACATTTCATCAAGCAGACCCTGCGCTTGATCAAACGCTTGGCTTTGAATCAGGCTGTAGAGCAAACCCTGCTGCCACTGACCATTGGCATCATCCAAAAACAGGGCATATTGATAACCGGCAACCGCACTGGCAGCGCGCCCCAATTGCAAATTCACGTAGGCCAATTGGCCATAGACTTGGGCGTCAGCCACACCCAATTCGATTGTCCGCTGCAAGTGAGTCCTAGCTTGAGCGTATTGTTTTTGCGCCAAATAGACCAAGCTCAAACTGCGGTGAGCTAGAGCCAGATCGGGCATGTCCTCCAGGGCTGAGAGAAGCGCCTCTGCAGCGGGACCATAGCGTTTCATACTCAGTAAAACTTGGCCGCGCAGTAGGCGCAGTGCGGGACTGTCACGACGGAGTTCGCGCTTGCCAAACAACTCCAATACCGCAGCGTAATCCGCTTTGGCCAACAGGGGCTGAAGGGTCCGCGCAAAGCTGGCTTCGTTTGAGGTCAATTGCGCTTTGTTAGGGCCGCGCGGGGCATTGTGCTGCAAAAATTCCCAACTGGGTTCGACTAATGTCACCCGCACATCGGCAGTACTCCAGGAAGCCCACCCACATAAGCTAACGAGCGCCAACCTGAACCACAATAAAAGTCGATTTAACATAGGTTTCCCTCAATCGTTTCAGATATACCTGAATCCGTCTCGAAGTCACGGATTCAGGTTATATTTAAGGTTTGATTTCAACCGGCCAGATAAAACGCGCGCGCACTGCTTGGCCGTTTTTTTGCGGCGGACTAAAGCGACTATCGCGCACTAGACGCAGCAATTCGGGTTGCAGTTCTGGATGTTGGTTTTCCACAATGCTCACCAATTCCAATTGTCCCTGGGGATCGATTACCACATCCAATTTCACCAATACGCGGGTGATGCCTTTGCGACTCAAACTTTTGGGAAACCGGATGCGCAGGGGTGTGAGCAGACTGGGCAAACCATCTAACTCACTCAGTTCAACGGCCTGCCAATCAATATCCAAAGATTGCCACTGGCGTTGCTCAATATGCAGAACAGGTGCTGATGGCAAGTTTATTTTGGGTTGTACCTTGGGTAACGGCAGTTGCACGCCATTCCCTGGCCCAGCCAAATCCAAGTGGACCGCTTGCTCAACTTGCTCGACCACCGGCGGCGGAGGCTGGGGCGGTGGCGATTGGACAAGAGAAATCGTGCGGATTTCTAACACCGGCTTATGCAACTGTGACAATCCGCGCTGGCCGAGCCACAGTAATATTAAGGCGAACAGCAATATGACAGAACTCAGGAATCCAGCCGTCAGCTGTTGCCGCGCAAACCTATTGGTGGCAGTCATGGTTTTAAGGCCGCCAAATTAACCGTTTTGGCACCGGCTAACTTACTTTCATCAATCACGTCCAAGAGCAATTGAGTAGGCACATTTTTGTCGGCCTGAATCACCAGAGGCCGCTCCTGATTGCGCAATAATTGCTCTAAAGTGCCGCGCACTCCGGCCACACCAATGTGGCTGCCGTCGTACACCACTTCCCCGGATTGGGTAATGGCTAATAAAATCGCATGTTGATCAAGCTTTTGCGCCGAGATCGCCTGAGGCTTGTCCACTTCCACACCGGTTTCTTTGACAAACACCGTAGTGACAATAAAAAAAATCAACAGGATAAACACCACATCCAGCAGTGGTGACATGTCGATCCCCTGCTGATGCTGTTGTTCCAGGCGGCGCTGTAAACGGGTTGGCATGGTTTATCTCACATCAATCAACGGTGATTGGACCTGCTTGGGGCGCAGTGCCGCGTGCAGAAGCCAAGCGGGAATGGCGCACACCAACCCCAGTTGGGTGGTGAGCAGCGCGTCACTTATACCTTGGCTCAAAGCACTGCTTTCGCCACCGGCTTGAGCCAAATCCGCAAAACACGTGAGCAATCCGCCAATGGTGCCCAATAATCCCAGCAGCGGCATGACGCCAATTAGGGTATGGATGTCCAAGTGGGTATGCCCTGCTTCCGCACCAGTGCTGCGCCTGCGCAAATAGTGCAAACAAATGTGGTGGTAGCAGAACAGAGCGACCAGTAGAATGGCCCAGCAAACCCAATTGCCAAACAGTTGCGTGATCATGCTGGCAAAGCCTCCGCAATAGGTTGTTGTGGCACAAACGTCGAAGATTTCCTAGGGGCCGTTACAGTGTGAGACGAGTCATCGCGCTCCTGGCTGAGCAACAGAGCGAAATGCTCTAAATCCATGTAAAAGTTGCGCGCCTTGCGTGACAAAATGGTACTTAAAATCAGCGCCGGAATCGCCACGACCAGACCGAGCTCGGTCGTGATCAAGGCCTGAGCGATGCCTCCCGAAACCACTTCCGGGTCACCGGAGCCAAATAGGGTCATCATCTTAAACGTTTCGATCATACCACTGACGGTGCCGAGCAAGCCGAGCAGTGGTGAAACCGAAGCCGTTACCGCTATAGCACCAATCCAACGCTCTAAGCGGTGTTTGTGTTCCTGAAGAGCGATAAACAGCAAGTCGTCACAGTGGCGGCCCTTGGGGTTGTGTTGCGCTATGTTGAATAATTCCTTCTGCATGCCTTCAAATCGACCGCCCAAAGTACTCTCGGTGTCGCAGAGAGCACACTCTAAAGCCGTTGGGGTAGCGCGCAATACTCGCGGTAACCGCCACAATTGCACGACTTTGACTATGGCAATGGCACTGGCCAAGAGCGCAAACGCAAGAATGGGAATCACCCACAAGCCGCCTTTGGCGAGATGTTGAGGCAGGCTCTCCCGATTTTTGTCGCGCGCCATGACACGACTCATCGTTGGGTCAATATTCAGCTGGCCGCTGGGTTGGATGCGCAAATCAGCAAGGGCTTCAGCGGCCGTGGTTGGCAACACCAAGCTGTTGTGCAATAAACCCTCATCGCCAGGTTCGGCAAAACCGCCAGTGCCAGTCGCCTCATCCCAATACCAAGTAACCGGCCCAACAGCGAGGGTTGCCACGGTTTGCACAGCACCGCTGTTGACGACCAGAGGACGATTTTGCCAGTTGGGGAAAAAATCCATGCGCAGCTGTTGCGTCCGCTCTGTCACAGCGCCAATTAAATCCGCAAAGTCCGCCACGGGAGCATCAATACCATCGTTTTGCAAAAAGCGGTGGAGCAAATTGTTTTGGTAATTTTGCTGTTGCCGCCAAGCTTGAAGGCGCTGTTCCAATTGGCTGAGGCTCAGAGTGCTCTCATCCGCTAACCGGCGCGCTACACGGGTCTGCTGAGTTAGGCTGAGCACGTCATTTTCAAGTTGCTGCACCTGCTGAACGAGACCGGTACGCGCGGTTACTATGGCAGTTTCCGTCTGCTGCAGGTGGCGTTCAGCTTGTTCTATTTGTTTAATCAAGGATCGCGTAGCCGGTTGCGCAAATGCAACACTGGTGGCGAACAACATTAAGCCGCACAAAGGTAAGGTGAGCAACCTCATAGGTTAACCTCGCTGGTGCCAGAGGCCAGGTTTTGGGGGACATGGAAAGGTAATTGAACCCAATCGGCGGTCTTGCGCTTTTCGTACATAGCAATGGCATCCAATACGCTCTGCCCCTTAAGTTGCGAATCAAAATGCCATACCCAGTGGTCCTCACCCGCCTGTCCCCAACCCGCAAGCTGTCCATTTTCGGTGACGAACCAGGCCATACCCAATCCTAGATAGAGCTGTTTAACAACCACTGTTTGGCCATCAGGAGCGGCAATAGGCGAACTGTGAACCGACACACGACGATTGAAATCCGCCAATAATGACAGCTTGGCCAGAGTCACTTGCAAAGTGGTCGAGCCGTCATTGGAATCACGCAATGCCTGGGATTCTTTTTGCCACGGAATTTGCAGTGGCGGAGGTAAAAATTGCGTCAGGGTTTGGGTTTTGCTGACCAATTGACTGAGGGCCTGCTGCACACCAGCATGCTGAGCCTCGAACTGCTCTTGCTGGGCGAGCAGTTCAGCACGTCGGTCTTCCACTTGCGAGTTGTGCCCCTGCCGTTCAAGCACAACGCTTTGTAATTGTTGCTTTTGTGCCTCAAGTAACCTTAAGCGCTGTTCGAGCAGGCGTTTCTGCTCCAGCCAATGGAGTTGCAGTTTACTGCTTTGGCGCTCCAGCTGAAGCCAACGCTTGGTGAGTTGGTCAATTTCTGCAGCCTGCTGCGCAACACTTATCGGACATGCCAATACACTCAAAAGCACCCCAAGGAAACCACACCAAGCTGGCAAAGTAAGCCGATCATAACCTGTCTGTCCACTGCATAAACCTCTAATTCGCATTGTTTAACTGCCTGTTTTCATTAAATCGGTTGGAACTGTTGCGCATTATCCCACCCCTTATCGTAAATGTAAATACGAATCATTTGCATTTAGATAATGAGCTTGATATGTTGAAAAAAGCGATGTCAAGAACCGGCCATCAATCATGGTCACCACCTATTTTTGGGGATTTATTTCATGCAATTCAGTCAATACACCTTGCTACCCATCGGTTTTAAACGCAGTGCCCTAGCCGTCACCATGACAGCAGTGGCAAGCCCACTGCTGGCCGAGCAACCGCAAGAGCTACCAATCTCGCAAGCCAATGCGCAAGCGGAAAACAGCTATAAAGTGGATCAATCCACTTCTTCCAAATACACACAACCGCTGGTGGATACCGCTAAATCCATCACCGTGATCCCGCAGTCCGTGCTCAAGGATCGCAGTGTCGACAGCCTGCGGGATGCCCTGCGCAATGTACCGGGTATTACTTTGGCGGCGGGAGAAGGCGGCACACCTGCGGGTGACAGCATGTCCATTCGAGGCTTCGATAGCCGCAACAACATCATGATCGACAATGTCCGCGATATCGCTGGTTACTACCGCGACATGTACAACGTTGAAGCGGTCGAGGTGGCCAAAGGACCCGGCTCGGCGGTCTACGGCCGGGGGTCAACAGGCGGCAGTATCAATCTGCAAACCAAAACCGCCCACCTTGAAGAATTCAATGATGTGGCTGTGCGCTTAGGCACGGAGGGGGATTACCGAGGCCAATTGGATGGCAATTACACTCTGGGGGAATCCACGGCACTAAGAGTAAATCTGTTAAGCCAAGACGGTGAGGTCGCCGGGCGCAATGAAGCGAACAACGCCACCAATGCTATAGCTGTTTCTCTGGCCAATGGGCTGGGAAGCGATTCTCGTTTTAACTTGAATGCCGACTACCAACAGCAGGATAACTTGCCGGATTACGGTTTGCCTTGGGTGGGCCAAGGCACCAGTCCAGTAGCCGAACTAGCGCCCTATGAAGGCAAAGCGCCACCGGTGAATTACGACAATTTTTATGGCAACGTTTTTCGGGATTTTGAAGACATTACCGCGCAATCAATCACCGCTAAATACGAGCGAGATATTGCGAACTCCACCACTCTAAGGGCTCTGGCCCGAGTGGGGTCGGTGAGCCGCAAGTCGGTGGTGAGCGCACCGCGTTTCATCGATGTATCCAGCAGCACCAACGTGCGACTGAGCGATGAAAAAACCCGTGACACCAAAGATTCGTTAGCGGTTGTGCAAGTGGATTTAATTGGGCGCTACCAGATCGGAGCCGTTGTCCACAATCTCATAACGGGCCTGGAGTTGGCGCAAGAAAAATTCGAGCGCTGGAATTACGATGACAATGGAACCGACAATTTGGATACCACCCCAGAAGTCGTTGATCTTTACCACCCTAACTCCCGGGTTAATTATTTGGGCACCTATCAGCGCATCAATAAAGACGACGAAGCGACCGGCGATACCACAGCGTTTTATGTATTCGATACCTTAACCTTTAATCCCCAGTGGCAATTGTCGCTGGGTTTGCGCTACGACATTTTTACAACTGAATATTTTTACGATTTAAGCGGTGCCGACCCCAGCGCCAAACTGGCCGCCGAAAACAATGAATTCAGTTGGAGCCTGGGATTGGTGTACAAACCCCATGACAACGGCACGGTCTATTTCGGCGCGGGCAACTCCTTCAGTCCCTCAGCGGAAGATTTAACGGCGTCATCCAACCCTAATTACAATGCCAACGACCTGAGCCCAGAGCAAACCATCAACTTAGAATTAGGCACCAAGTGGGAATTGATGAATGGCAAAGTATTCGCCAATGCCGCGGTGTTTCGCACCGCAAAAGTGAATGCGCGCACGGATGATCCGATGTTTGATGCGGATAGCCCAGAGGGCAATCGCAGTGGTTACGAAACATTAAATGGTGAACAGCGCGTGGATGGCCTTGAGCTGGGTCTCGCAGGCCAGGTCACCGAAAAATTGTCGGTAACGGGTGGTTATACCTATCAAAACAGTGAGGTCACCCACGCCGAGGGCGATGACGCCAGTCAGGAAGGCCTCGCGTTGCCGCGCACGCCCGAGCATTCCGTCAGTATTTGGAGCCGCTACGAATTCAGCGATCGCTTGGTGTTGGGTGCGGGGGCACAGTATGTGAGTGAGCGGTATAACAACAGCAGCCCCACCAGACGCGAACGCGCTGGAGATTATTGGCTACTGGATATGATGGTCTCCTACCAATTTAATAGACAATGGCGTCTACAGTTAAACGGCAGCAATCTGGCGGACGAAGACTACGAAGATCAGCTAGGGGGCGGCCACTTTATCCCCGGTGAAGGTCGTTACCTTAGCTTGACCACGTCTTATTCTTTTTAACCTCGAAACAGCCGTTTTTCAGTTTAATATTCCTAAACTCTGGATAAAAGCGTTTTCATGGGGACAGGGACGTCCACCCCTATCACAAGTATTTTTTATGTTAATCAAAATTCCAAATATTTTATCTGCTGAACAGGTTTTTTGGGCTCGTGAAAAATTGTTAAATGCCGATTGGGCGGATGGCAATATCACAGCCGGATATCAAAGCAGCAAAGTGAAAAACAATTTGCAGTTACCAGAAAACACCCCTGTCGCGAGGGAGTTGGGTGACATGATTTTATCGGCCCTGAGTCAAAACCCTATATTCATGTCTGCCGCCCTCCCCCTAAAAATTTTTCCACCGCTATTTAATTGCTACCAGGGCGGGCAATCCTTTGGTGTTCATGTGGACAACGCCATACGTCAGGTGCCGGGCACCCCGGTTAAAGTGCGCACGGATGTCTCTATGACGTTATTTTTAAACGAACCTTCCGACTACGACGGTGGGGAATTAATCATTGAAGACACCTACGGTTCACATAATGTGAAATTACCCGCTGGAAGTATGGTGCTGTACCCTTCCACCAGCCTTCACCGAGTCACACCGGTCACTCGTGGCCGTCGTTTGGCATCGTTTTTTTGGTTGCAAAGCATGGTGGGCAGCGATGAAAAGCGCAGCTTATTATTTGACATGGATATGGCCATTCAAGCACTGCGCGGCAAAGTCGAGGACAGTCAAGAAATTGTGCAGTTAACGGGGGTTTATCACAACTTGATCCGCCAGTGGGCGCAAACCTAGGATTACTGCAACTGAGCGCAGCAATCCTAACCGGGCGTTTCAATCTCCCCTATTCTGCGCTTTGTGCAAGTTCCGGATGTAATTTGGGGCGCCCCCGAAATAACCAAGCCTTAAAGCGATAGCCACTATAGTAACAGCACGGCACCAGAAATAGCGTAACAAAGGACGAAAACAATACGCCAAAGGACAGCGAAATCACCATGGGAATTAAGAATTTCGCCTGCAAGCTGCGCTCAAATAAAATCGGCATCAACCCGATAAAGGTGGTAATCGAAGTCAACACAATCGGTCTAAAGCGATCAATACCCGCATGCAGTACGGAGTCCAACAAACTGTTGCCGCGATCGCGCAGTTGGTTAATTCGCTCCAGTAACACCAAGTTGTCGTTGACCACTACTCCAGAGCAGGCCAACAAACCGAACATGGAGAAAAAACTGATATTGGTACTGAATATTAAGTGGCCAATGACCGCACCGACAAAACCAAACGGAACCGCCAGCATC
>JBNKFP010000019.1:0-21330 GCA_050289365.1 Cellvibrionaceae bacterium
TAACAACCGGGATTCAATCTCGCCCAGCTCAATGCGATAGCCGCGGACTTTGACTTGATCATCCTTGCGGCCAATATATTCCACATTGCCATCGGGCAACCAGCGAACCAGATCACCCGTTTTATATAAACGAGAATCTGTATCGTCACTAAACGGGTTACGAATGAACTTTTCAGCCGTCAACTGCGCACGATTCAGATAACCGCGGGCTAAACCGGCTCCCCCGATATATAACTCACCTGGAGAGCCTATGGGTACGGGTTGTTTACTTTCGTTTAAGACATAGATGATTGTTTGAGAAATGGGTTTACCAATCGGAATGGGCAAAGAAGAATCAAAATCGCGCGGAACACGGTAACTCGTTGTAAAGGTGGTGTTCTCCGTTGGGCCATAACCGTTAGTGATGTAAAGACTATTATTACCACAATAAAACTCTTTGACTTTTTGGGGTTGCAGTACATCACCACCCACTACGACATGTTTTAAACTCGGTAGTGCTGTGTAATCACTCGGCCATTGAGAAAAAAGACCGGCACTAACGAACATGTCATTAACACGGTGATGGTTAATAGTGTTGACCAAATGTTCTATATCACCTGCCACCCCGGCATAAACCACGAGCTTGCCACCATTGAGTAAGGGTGCCCATAACTCATAGGTCGCAGCATCAAAAGAAATTGAACTGTGTAATAAGCAAATGGTGTCCTGATTAAAATCGCCCCATACATTTTGGCAAACAAGACGAACAACTGCGCGCTGCGTTACCATCACCCCTTTGGGTAGGCCAGTAGAGCCAGAGGTATAATTCACATAAGCCAGATCATTCGGCGTTAATCCAAAGACCTTAAAGCATGGGTTATCTACGGACTGAACACTCAGAAAATCGGTATTGCCCCGATTGTCAGTCTCCGTATCCAGGTACACCACCAGTTGCTGCTCAAGCGGCAACGCGTCACTGAGCTTTGATTGACTGAGCACAATGGATAACCCCGCATCGTCGAGCATGTAACGCAAACGCTCTTGCGGATACTCCAGATCCAACGGCACATAAGCACCGCCCGCTTTCAATATCCCCAAAATGCCCACTATCATCTCAAGCGAACGTTCAACACATAACCCCACTAATGTATCTGGCCGAACGCCTTGCGAGAGTAAGTAGTGAGCCACCTGGTTACTGCGCGCATTGAGCTGCCGGTACGTTAGCCGCTGATCTTCATACACCACTGCAACTTCTTCCGGGCGCTGCTCGACCTGCGCTTCAAACAAAGCATGAAGACACTGATTTTCCGGGTAGTCCCTCTCTGTCGCATTCCACTGCACCAACTGACGATGGCGTTCGGTTTCCGGCAGTACCGATAAGCTCTGCACTGGCTGTTCGGGTTCCGATACCAACGCCTCGACTAAAGCGGCTATCGCTGTCTCAAAATACTTCACTAAACGACGAGTATCGATCTGTGCAGTGACTTGTGCCGTCAATGCAAAGCCGCCCTCACCCATATCATCAACAGACATACTGATCGGATAGTTAGTAGCATCTTGCCCTCCTAAAAATCGGATTCCCAAGCCCCACTCAGCACTTTCTGCGCCTAATGCGGTATTGGCTGAGTGCCGGTAATTGAGTAAAGCATTAAAAAGCGCAACATCGTTGCCAACACCACTTTGACGTTGTGCTACCGATAAAGGCATCTGTTCATAGACTACTAATTCCTGCAAGGCCTCGGCCGTTTTATGCAGGAAGCTCGTTACGCTACAATCGCATACAGTCAACCGCATTGGCAGTGTGTTGATCAGCATCCCTAACATCTGATCGGCACCCTGGGTGCCTTGTAAACGTCCGGACAAAACAGTCCCAAACACCGCATCCTCACACCCTGAGGTTGCCGATACCACCAACCCCCAGGCAGCGTGAAATAACACCGCCGGTGAGAATTTCAATGTTTGTGCTGTGTAACGGATCTGATCGGCGATGTCAGTCGACAGTACCACCCGAACTTCCTCAGTATTAA
This sequence comes from Cellvibrionaceae bacterium, assembly GCA_050289365.1. Taxonomy (GTDB): domain Bacteria; phylum Pseudomonadota; class Gammaproteobacteria; order Pseudomonadales; family Cellvibrionaceae; genus JBNKFP01. The sequence continues at coordinate 2,007 of JBNKFP010000019.1, forward strand.
AACCATCACTATGAAGATCATCCGCACCAAAGACCAAACACGGTTCTGTAATATCGCCTAGCTGAGATTGAAAGTAGCTTTCCACATCCAAATGCGATAGCTGGTGTAACGCGTGGGCAACCAATTCACGGTAAGGGGCTGCGGGCAATAGTTGCTGTTCGGGTGTGCCCGATAGCAAGGCCATTAGCTCCGCATGGATAGTTTCCATACCCACATGGTCTGCGACAAGGTGGTGATTGCGTAATAATATAAATCGGCGAGTGGATGTGTTGTCTTCCACTACGGTCAAACGTACCGGCGGAGCCTGAGATAAATCCATGGCCATTGCACCCGGCGTTTTTTGTAAACCTCTCAGCACAGCCTCCGGCTCTTGCCCATCCTCCAGCACCAAGACTTCAATCGGGATGTCAGCCTGTCGCCACACAACCTGAACGGTTGGCGAACCCGCTTCAGTCACAAAGGCGGTGCGCAAGGCATCGTGGCGATTCACCACACACTGCAAAGCCTGTACAAACGCATCCAGATGCTGCTGGGTATCAAAGGCAAATAGTGCTGATAGCACATAAGGATCGCGCTCGCTGCCCAGCAAATGATGGAACAAAACCCCTTCCTGCAACGGGGCCAGAGGATAAATATCCTGGATGTTGGCGGCTCCTCTCGGCACAGTCCCCACAATCGTCTCAAGCTCCGATTGACTCAAAGACACCAGTGGTAACATTGCCGGGGTGATCGCCGTACAGCCTTCGGGAATCAGATTCTCCGGGGCAACAAAGGCAAGATCATCGCTGGCCTCCAACTGCTTGGCTAAATCCCCTAAGTTGGGTGATTCAAAGAGGGTGCGCACGTTGGTCTGCCTGCCTTGCGCCTGTAAGCGCGACAACAGTTGCATCACCAACAGTGAATACCCTCCCAATGTAAAGAAGTTGTCTTCGACACCGATGGTGTTGGCATCCAGATTCAGTAACTCTGCCCAGATATTCACCAATAACTGTTCGACCTGCGTGGTAGGCGCCACATAAACACGATGAATAAAATCTGCGCTGTCGGGGATGGGTAATGCCCGAACGTCGAGTTTGCCATTGCGGGTTAACGGTAGATCCTCTAATCGCACATACGCACTAGGCACCAAGTAATCGGGTAAGCGGGTGCGCAAGTAATCGCGCAGCAGCATCGCATGATCGTTTATGTTGTCATTGTGTAAAACAACATAGGCGACCAATCGCTTATCACCCTGTTTATCTTCACGGGCCACGACCGCACACTGCGCCACTTGCTCATGAGCCAGCAACTGGGCGGCAACCTCACCCGGTTCAATACGATAACCACGGATCTTGAGTTGGTCATCGACACGACCGATATATTCCAGATTGCCATCTGGCAACCAGCGAACCCGATCTCCGGTTTTATATAGACGCTCTTGGATACCGACACTGACCAAATGGGTAATAAACTTCTCTTCGGTCAGATCTGGACGACCCAGGTATTCCCGCGCCAGGCCCGCTCCGCCGATATGCAACTCGCCGGGCGCGCCTTGCGGGACAAACTGCCCTGCGCTATCGAGAACGTATAAGCGAACGTTGGCGATCGGTTTGCCTATCGGCACCGCATGCGACTTGTCATCGATCCGTAGCTCACCCGCCTCAGCCACGGTAAAGGTCGCACAACCCACCACCGTTTCCGTTGGGCCATAATGGTTAATAAGCGTGGCCTTAGGACAGACCCGATTGAGAAACTGTTGTGCCAGAGGCAACAACAGTTGCTCTCCTCCGCTGATCACCGTAGGACTTTGTTCACTGGCAGGCTGTTCAGCAAAGTGTTGGCACAGCGCGGCCAGGTGGCTGGGCGTAAGTTTATAGACGAACTTCCCGGCGCTGTGCAGGCTGCTGGCCAGTTCGCCAATAATATCGTCTTTTGTGGCCAGTAAGCGCGTTGATCCGCCGCACAAAAGCGCCGGAAACAAACTGGTAACGGTGGCATCGAAGGACAGGCTGGTACTGACCACGCCCTGGGTATGCTCATCAAAGAAGCGCTGGCTGATACAGCTAACATAATTGGTTAGGGCGCTGTGCTTTAGAGCAACCCCTTTGGGCTGCCCGGTAGAGCCAGAGGTATAAATCACATAGACCAGATGATCGCTATTCAAGCCCAGTTGACTGGCAACTGGATTATGCTCGGGCTGCGATGAGAGCAATTCGAAATTTCCCTCTTGATCACAATCCATATCTAAAAATATCAGTGACTGGTCTTCAAGCGGGAGCACATCGGCAAGTTCAAATTGACTGAGTACGATCGACACACCCGCATCTTCAAGCATATAACGTAAACGTTCTTGCGGATACTCAGGGTCCAGCGCCACATAGGCACCGCCGGCTTTCATAATCCCAAGCAAACCGATAAGCGCCTCCAGTGACGGACCAACACACAGGCCGACCCGTGTATCGGGGACGACACCTTGAGAGATTAAGTAATGTGCGACTTGATTGGCTTTTGCATTCAGTCCGCGATAAGTCAGCTTTTCTTGCTCAAAGGCGGCGACAACATTATTCGGGTGCAGTTTTACTTGCTCTTCGAATAGTTGGTGGATGCAACTTTCAGACGGGAAGGGGCGTTGGGTAGCGTTGTAAGCAGTGAGAAATCTGTGTTGATCCCGTTCGGAAAGACAATTAATCTGCGCCACAGATTTGTCAAGGCTGTGTGCGATGTCGGCTAAAATGAGGGTAAACGTTTCGGCATATTTTTCTACCGTGGCTCGCTTAAAAATTTCGTCACAATATCGGAAGTAAAACTTAAGATTCTGGCCTTTTTCGACCGTCTCCAATGACAAGTCAAACATTGAATAATCTGGCCTGAAATCGTACTCTTCAACTGCCAGGCCATCAATGGATAAATTTCGCTCACTAGCCAACTCTAATGAAAACATCGTTTCTATCAGTGCCGAACGGTTAATATCTCTTGGCAGTTCCAGGGAATCGATCAGTTTTTCGTAAGGGTAGGCTTCATGATCAAAACTATTTAAAACGGTGGATTTTACGCTATCGACAATATCACGAACGGAGTCTTTTGGGTCAATCATCGCATTGATGGCGATGGTATTAGCAAACATCCCTATCGTATTTTCGAAATTCAGATCAGTGCGTCCCGCCGTGGATAGTCCGACGAGAATGTGTTGTTGAGCGCTTATTTTGTGGAGCAAAATATAATAGGCTGAAAGTAAAACGGCAAACAGTGATGCATTGGCTTGTTTTGCCGTTGAGTGTAGTTTCGCAAGATGTTCGCCTCCAAAATTGAAGTATACACATTGTCCGCTATAGCTCTTTTTTCTGGGACGGGCGTAATCGCCAGTTAACGCTAGACGCGGTATGTCGCCGTTGAATTGATTGAGCCAAAACGCTTTGGAACTGAAGAATTTTTCTGATGTTAAAAAGCGCTGCTCTTGCTCGACATAATGCCGATATTGATGCGACACATCATCTAATGCACCACCTTGATACAAAGTGAGCAGCTCACCCATTAATATGGTGCCCGAAATACCGTCGAAAATAATATGGTGGGCATCCCAGACTAACAGGCTTTTCCCTGTCGCAAGGCCAATAAGCCCCACACGTACCAAAGGCGGTTTCGTGAGATCGAAGCTGCGTATCATCGCTTTCAAATGGGCTTCAAGCTCACTCTCAGTCGACACCTCTATGTGTTCTATTTCGATCTCAACCTGGGTTTTGATGCATTGCAAGACATTCCCATCTTCTTCAATAAAACCTGTCCTTAAACTCTCATGTCGCAACAAGAGAATACGCAAACATTGCTGCAGCCTGGCAGTGTCCAGCTTGTTCTTTTCCAGCCATAGGGTCTCGACTAAATGATAAGCCATTTGAGCGTCACCCAATTGACTCAGAGCAAATAGCCGCCTCTGTGCCGATGAGGCGGGAACGAGTTTTTGACTGGTATCATTTAGTTTTTTTTTTGAGAGACCAGCGTTTGTGGCTACTGTATGTAGCGATGAAAAAAATCCGTTGGCAGACAACTCTTGCACACTTTCGCGCGCGGCATTCACGATACAACGGATGTCATCTAGGGTGTGCGCGGTCGACAAATTACATATTCTGCGCTCCCAAGTGTATATTCCCTTTTCCATCAACAAATAGAAAAATAGATCGTAAATCACTTTTTGTAATCTCGGATCTGTATCACCAAAATTGTTAAAGTGGAAAGTAGAGCCACAATTTTTGGCTCGAATGGGTGCATTGTAATGCTCGAAAATATTGTTTAGCTGTTGAACAAGCTCACTAGTAAGAAGGGTGACACGTTTTTGTAAATCGCCACCAGCTGCTTTTAAATGCTCAAGGACGGCTTTCATTGCGACCACGGTAAGTGGGTGTTTAACAAACGTACCGCCATACAGCGTCACGGCTTTTTCGGGCACCGAGTCATCTCCAAACTGCCAATGCCCACCGTCAATGGCATCCATAAATTTGGTATTGCCGGCGATGATGCCGACGGGCATACCGCCAGCGAGCATTTTTCCATAGACTGCGATATCCGCTTGCATATCAAATAACTCCTGAGCACCGCCTGGAGCAAGGCGAAAACCGGTAACCACTTCATCGAAAATCAGTGCGATACGAAGCTCTCGCGTGAGGCTTCTCAATTGTTGAATATAAGCCTGATCAGGCCATTGCAGAGCGCGGGTTTGCACCGGCTCAACTAATACGGCGGCAAGTTCGCCACGCATTGAGCGAATCGTTTCCAGACTTTCCGGATCATTGTATTTGAGAATAACCACATCATTGACGAGGCTCTGAGCAATGCCTGGTGCGGCGGGGATGGTGCCGCGTGGGGATGAGGCCGCCAATACGCTATCCCATGAGCCATGGAAAGAGTTTTCAAAAATTACCACTTTATCACGAGAGGTGACACACCGAGCGATACGTAATGCGCCCATCAAGGCTTCTGCGCCGGTGTTTGAAAATGTCACTCGTTGATGACCTGTCATTTCGCAAATTAATTGCGCCACTTCTCCCGCTTGCTCGAACTGCGGCCCCAGCGCAAAACCTTTATCAAGTTGCTTTTTTATCGCCGAGGTCACAAAATCAGGGCTGTGGCCCAGAAAGTTGGCGCCGTATCCAATTGCAAGATCAATGTACTCGTTGCCATCAATATCCTGTATTTTCTGCCCATAAGAGTACTCTGCCACGATGGGATAGATTAACTCCTTCATTGATTTATCGAACAGCAATGAAGCAATCCAATCCGACATCACAGGGCGGTATTGTTGAGCATATTGCTTGGACTTACGGGTACGGGCATTAAAGCGCTCACAGAAACCTTGTGTAAATTCCCGCTGCTCTTTACTAAAACTGTAAAAACGCGGGTTGTTTTTTACGGGTAATAGTGTTGGTGTATTGGATTTTCGTGCAGCACGGAAGGAAGTGGGTTGAGTCGCGCCCAACGTTTGTTTTTCGGGCGCTGCTCGGCTGTGTAGGCTAGCCTGTGCAACATTATTCGACCACTTTATTTGGTTTGCGTTGTCAATCGTTTCAACTTCGCTCAACAAAGGCGCCGATGCAAAGCCGTTCATGTATTGCTGCATCAACGCATTTTGTTGCGCGATGGCATCGAACTGCCGTTGCAGAAGCGTTTCGATCAACGAGTTGTCGGCTAAATCACCTGTTGTGTTTGAAAACGTTTGTTCGAGTTCTTCGGATTGGATACCTGCATGTCGATGCATGTGACTTGATTGAGCATGACTTGCCGGATCACTCTGAGACTGTTCATTAAGCGTTTGTTCAAGTTTATATTTCTCTGTTTCGTCAATCGTATTGTCGATATGCGTAGCTAACTTGTTGAGAGTATCTGCCGAGTCATAAAACAGTCCCAGATTGATTTCAATATTAAAATCGTTTTCAATTTTTTGCTTGACTCTCATCAATATCAGCGAATCGACTCCCAGAGCGAATAAATTTTCATCGACATCAAGTTGATCAGCCAATAACCCAGACCAGTCACTGATATCATTAATTAATCCATTAAGAATGATTGATTGTGTATTCACGAAGGTATCCTGATTTCTATTGCCTTGATTGGTGGTATTTTGAATCTTTTGCTGCTGCGGCGTTTTTACACTGTTTTTTTGTTTGGCATCGAGCCAGTAGCGCTGCCGTTGGAATGGGTATGAAGGCAATTGTGCTTTGATGTAGTTAGGGTGTTTTTCCTGCCAGACATTATCCCAATCGATTGTCTCCCCTAAAACGTAGAAGTGGCCTAGTGTCAGCATTAACTGGCTAAGATTTTTTTCCATGGCAATTGACGAGGGCAGCCAAACCAGAGGCTGCGACGATGAACCAGACGGCGTATTGCTCAATTCACATTGGCGCCCCATGTTGACTAATACCGGTTTAGCCCCTATTTCCACAAATACTGATACCGCCTCTTCATCCACCATGTAATGCATAGCGTCGGCAAAACGAACAGCTTCGATGGTTTGCCGACACCAGTATTCAGTGTCAGCCAGTTGCTCATACGTGACCACTTTTCCGGTTAAACCAGAGATCATTGTCAACTGGGGAGCACTAAAGGTGACACGACGTAGCCGTTCACGAAACTGATCGAGGCAAGGATTTATTAAATCAGAATTAAACGCTTGCGAAACCCGCAGTTTTTTTGAACAAATATTAGCTCCTTTAAATGCCTTAATGGCAGCATCGACAGCACGTTCAGCTCCGGAAATAACGACATTGTTAGGGCCATTGACAGCGGCTATATTTACTGAATATTTGTCGGCAACCGGCACTACCGTTTGCTCGTTGGCAAAAATGGCAGCCATGGCGCCCCGATCAGGGAGAGATTGCGTCAGGTGTCCGCGCTCTGCGACCAGTCTTAAAGCATCTTGCAACGTCAATACGCCGGCTATGCAGGCAGCGACATACTCGCCAACACTGTGGCCGAAAACAGCCTTTGGGATAATGCCCCATGACTGCCACAGCTTCGCTAAGGCATATTCAAAGGCGAAAATCAGCGGCTGTGTATAATCGGTACGATCGATTAATCTTGCCAGAAGTGCTTTGTTCGCTTCACTGGAAGGTTGTACAAATTCAACAATATCCTGATCCAGATGCTCAGACAGTATATCCCGACATTGATCAAAGGCCTCTCTAAAAACTTTTTGCTGCTGATAAAGCACTTCTCCCATGCCTAAAAACTGGGAGCCTTGCCCGGTAAACAAAAAAGCGATCTTGCGCTGCCCTTTGGCTCGTGCATCACTGTGCACTAGCGATGGCACGTTTTTTCCATTCTGAAAATCTTCCAGCTTTCGTATGACTTGCTCTTTTATAGACGACTGCGGGCCACCGGCAACCAGCGCCAATCGGTAATCAAAGTGATTACGGTGTTGCGCCAGCGTTCGGGCGACATCCTGCCAGTTAAGTTCCGATTTCCGGGAAAAATAATCCACATATTGTGCTGCCAGCGCCTTGAGTGCTTGAGGCGATTTTGCGGAAAATGGCAGCAGTAGCACATCGTCATGTGGAAGCGTCGTTGTCGTCGTCGTTGTCGTTGCGGCGCACTGCGGTTTCGGCACTAAATTTTCCTGTAGTACTATATGGGCATTGGTGCCGCCGAAACCAAAAGAGCTGACTCCCGCCCCCCGTGGACCATCGTGTTGCGGCCAGAATTGTGTTTGCTGAGGAATCTGTATTGCCATGTTATGCGGCCGCACCTCAGGATTGAGTTGCTGAAAATGTAAATGAGCAGCAATTTTTCCGTGATGCAGCGAAAGAGCGGTTTTTATCAACCCCGCGATACCTGATGCGGCTTCCAGATGTCCGATATTGGTTTTTGCCGAGCCAACATAAATGGGATTATCTGCTTTGCGCTCTGGTATAAATACGCCGGTTAGCGCATTGAGTTCAATCGGATCGCCAAGCTTGGTGCCAGTGCCATGCGCTTCAATATAGTTAATTTGTGATGGTTTTAGTCCGGCATTGTTTAAGGCTTGTTTCAACACACTCTGTTGCGATGGACCATGGGGTGCCGTTAAGCCATGACTGCGACCATCCTGATTGACAGCAGATCCTGGAATCAACGCAACGATGTTATCGCCGTCGCGCAAAGCCTCCTGATAACGCTTTAAGATCACCACACCGCAGCCCTCGCCACGGACATAACCATTGGCTTTAGCATCAAAGGTTTTACAGCGGGCATCCTCTGCCAGCATATTAGCCTGACCGAAGATTTCACTCATATCGGCCGATAGGAGTAGATTAACACCGCCGGCCACAGCTAGCTCCGATTCACCATTGTTAAGGCTCTGACACGCATAGTGAACGGCAACCAAAGAAGAGGAACAGGCCGTGTCGATAGCCAGACTTGGCCCTTTACTGTCGAGAAAATAAGACAGGCGATTGGCGACAATGCTGTGCGACATACCGGTGCCCAAGTACGCCGTTGAAGGTGATCCTGTCACCAAACCGTTCAGAGCATAGTCAAAACTACTGACCCCAAGAAAAATCCCCGCCGATCGCCCTTTGATATCGGGAAGGCAGATCCCCGCATGCTCTAAGGCCTCCCAGGCCACCTCCATCATTAACCGTTGTTGCGGGTCCATGGCGCTAGCTTCATTGGGGGCTATGCCAAAAAAATTCGCATCGAATTCGTCGATCGACTGCTCGATAAACCCTCCTGTCAAAGCGGCATTATCGTTATTGCCAAAACGTTGATTGGGCGCCCGACGCACAGCATCGACGCCGTTTTCTAATAAATCCCAGTAAGCCTCCAGATTTTCGGCGCCGGGAAAACGACAGGCCATACCGACGATGGCTATGGTCTGGTTCGCACCGGCTACTGATACCGGACCAGTAACGCGACTATCAGTATTTACCTCGACTGAATCGTTTGTTGCGACCGGTGATACCGGGTCAGCAGAGCGGCTATCAGTGTTTACCGCAATTGAAACGTTTGTTGCGACGAGATAGCCCGATAGTTCGCGTATGTTTGGGTAATCGTAAGTTAATACCGGGGATAATTTTTTATTGAATTTTTTTTCTAGCCGCCCGGCAAGTTCAATCGCCATTATCGAATCCAATCCGTACATTGAAAAGGGTTCGTCGAGGATGATGCTATCTATGGGAATGTTGGCTATAGCGGCTATTTCCTCAACCAGCCACTGTTCTAGTTCCTGCTGTTTTTGCTGCTCCGAATAATATAGCTTCTGGTCTTTTTCAAACGTTTCAGTGTTTGCAGAAAGCCCAGTATTTTTGTCTGGGTTAGGATAATCACTAGTTTGTATTGACGCTTCTAATTTTTGAGGAACATTGCACTCTGCAATATCCACCTGATGCAAAGAATCAGAAACCGTAGATATTGTCTGAGCAACAAACAATGCCTGGCCGCTGCTTTGCATTGCGCGGTCCGCTTGCGCAGACAAACAGGTGGCACGAAAACCTGATTCAGACAGCAGAGTTGCCCATTTGTCGGCAGTGAGCAGGGGATAATCCGTGCGCAGATCATGATCCTTAAATCTCCACCACCCTGGAGTTAAACCAAAAATTAAATCCAGCCATATGTGCGGTTGCGTTAATTCCATCAGCACCAGTAACCCCTCAGGTTTCAACAGTTGGTGTACATGGCGCAAGGTGCGACGAAGGTCGGCAGTGGCATGCAACACGTTCGCTGCGAGAATCATATCAACGCTACCCAAGGAGATTCCTTGGGTAGCGGGGTCCTTTTCCACATCAAAGACTTGATACTGCATGAAGCTATGCGATGAGAACTTTGCGCGTGCTCTTGCAAGGAATACGTCAGACAGGTCGGAAAAGACATATTCAACATGCCGTTTTTTTAGCGCCGTCAATACAGCAGATGTTGTTGCCCCGGTTCCCCCCCCAATTTCCAAAATCCGAATCGGCCTGTCGTCAGGACAAAGCGAATCGAGGGCAGCCCCTACGACGCACGCGGCTAACTCATTAAAAAAAGCGGCGACAGGTGATCTTGCATAGATTCCTTCGATCGCCTCTGGTGAACCGTTGGGAAACAGCAATTCCAGTGGACTGCGTTTTCCGGTCAATACGTCCTTTAGAGAATCTCCACATAAAGCTGCAAACGATGCCTCTTCGCTTATTTTTGAAAAAGCATTCGGTAAGTGTACTTTTTTTCCGTTGAGCATCATGTATTCTCATTTAATTAATTAGCGTCGCTTGTGTTTCTATTTGTTCATTCTTATTTGCTTGATGCAGTATTCTTCGAATCAACTTCTCGTATTGAGGCAATAAACCTAATTTTCGCACAACCTCTGCGGCATGCCTTTGCGCCGGATCTAACGGATCCAAGCCAAGCTCTACCAACGTATCCCATGCGCGTTGTAGCATTGAGGTGTCAAGCTCTTTGTAAATCGCGTCATATTCGCGCAAGTTAGCACCAGTACCTGATCGCAACATTGACCTCGCCTGCGAAACAATGTGGCTCAATATATCCCCGCTCTCGAAGCCAGCTTCTTGTTGGCCAACACCAAAACGTTGAATAAAAGCCGTGCGCCCATTGCCCAGAAAGCCGCAATAGGCAACTTGCGTAGTATTCGTTCGAAGAAGCGTGTCGAACGCACCGATGCCTTCCAAGGTCGTAAGGGGATGAATACCCTGGTCCCGCAAGGCTTTTCGATACCGTTCTGAGGCAACGACGCCGGTTTCACCCCACGCCCCCCAATTGATAGACAGGCTGATGCCACTGCGTCGTAATCGTCGATAATGAGAAAAAGCGTCTAAATAGGCATTGGCGATAACATGGTTGCTCTGCCCCTTTGGAGCGTAAATCGAGGTCATTGACGAAAATAGAACAAAGAAATCCAGCGGAAGATTCGCGGTCGTTTCATCCAGTACCAATGCGCCAACAACTTTTGGACGCAACACGTATTCATAGTCATCATAGCTTAGATTTGTAATCAATCCATCTTTTAAAACCCCTGCTGCGTGAATCACTCCATCGGGTTTTCCCCACATTTTTGTGACGCGCGCAACAAGCGATTGCATTTCTCCCAGGTTGGTAACGTCACCCTGAAAGGGCAATACCTCTGCACCGGCTTCTTGCAATGTTATTATTCCCTCCCGGCGGTCTTGAGGCGCGGTATCATCAAGTGGTGTGCGATTTATCAGAACGAGTTTAGCCGCGACTTTACTCGCTATATATTTTGCGATCTCTAATCCAACCCCAGTTTGTCCGCCGCTAATCAGATACACACCGCCGTCTTTCAAGGGAAGCATTCGTTTACGGTCTTCCAAAACGCTGCGTGGCACACAAACGCTCTTCAGCCGGTCGCGGTTACGATAGGCAATCCAGGTTTCGTGTTGTTTTAAGGCATGCATTTCGTCGTAAATTATTTCAGCCCACTTGTCGGCATCGAGTCCGCTGAACTCAATATCCAAGCCGGAGCACTGTATATTTTGGTATTCCTTATTTATTACTTTCCCTAACGCCCAGGGTAATGCATGATCCGGTATTATGTGACGCCTACCGTCAATTCCCTGGCCATAATTGGTCACCAGCCACATTGAAATTTTACAGGTACGTTTCTCCCCCAGTGCTCGAACCAATGAATACAGGCGGTGCCACTCGGCTTTGCTAAAATGCGAGGCGGCCTCCAGCGCAGTTATTTCGGGTTTATCATCACATGACCACAAGCACACAACGGTATTTTCGCCACCGTGCTTTTCCAACGCGCGCTCAAGTTGCCTGTAACTTTCCCGGCTATCGGGATCGACAATAAAAGTGTTTTCGTTTGGATGTGCGAAGCTAGTTCCGCTGTGTACCATGATGCAACGCTGCCCCGCCTGGCGAAGTCGAAAAGCCAATGCGTCACTAATGCCACGGGAGTCTGCAAGTAACCACCACGTCGTCGTTGTAGCCCTGCTAACGTGTTTAATTAGAGGGGCTTCTATCCAGTCGATGTTGAAAAACCCTTGCTCTGGTACACATCCATAATTAACTTCGCCCTGCGGTGTAGATGACTCTTGTCTAAACAATGACGTGGCCTGGTGTGGTAAGATTTTCTTCAGGCATACACCATTCATTGCTACCAGGACCTTTCCATCCTTGTCTATCAGAGACACCTCCCCCTTAACGACTTTTGTCTTTTGTGCTAGCTTGTTACTTCCTTGCGAAATGCATGCATAGACATAGGCCACATCGTCCAGGCTACCATAAACGTTCAATTGTTCAACGGCGTATGGAACATAAAGATTTTGCGAAACGGTACTTGAAGTAAACAATAAAGTACCAAGCGTCTGCAATGCCCCATCGAGTATGGAAGGATGAAGCAGGTATCCGACTAATTTAGAAGTGTCAAACTTAACACTGGCTAACGCTTCGCTTGTGCCAATATGTACCCCATCAATGGCCCGGAACTGTGGTCCGTAGTTTAATGTCACTTGCTCAAAAGAATTATAAACGGACTCTGCGGATAGGCGATTGCCGCAGCGTGATTTTACCGCAGATACGTCAATAGACTTCGCATTCTCGAGTGTTCCGTTACGCGTCACCGTTCCATGACAATGTATGAGCGGCGACAAGAGTTCAGAGCAGTTAATATTAAGCAGAACCTTTCCAATATGAACGCCTTTAGCCATGTAACGAAATGCGACTTCTGCCTCGTCAATACCAAATGTTTTATACGGCAAGGGGGTTAGATTATGCTCTGCAATATAGTCAAATGTTTCACCAAGCAACATCGACACATCGTCGGGGCTTTCACGCGTCAAGCGCTCGAGATCAATAGCGAAGTAGGTCAGATTCTGTCTAAAGGGGTACAAGCCGATTTTGCTATTTCTGTAGATATCAACCTTACCAATTTCTAAAAAACGTCCTCCGGGGCTCAGTAATGCTAGACTCTTCTCCGCAGCTTCGCCCGCCAGTGAATTAAGAACTACATCAACGCCATTTGTGAGCTGAAACAACTTTTCGGCAAACTCCAACGAGCGGGAACCCAGCACGGCTTTCACGCCTTTTGATAGAAGAAAACTCTTCTTCTCATCTGTGCTCGCGGTTGCATAGATTTCAGCGCCGATGGTTCGCGCGATTTGAATAGCTGCCAGCCCAACCCCACCTGCTGCGCTATGAATCAGTACCTTTTCATCACGGCGTAATCTAGCAAGTTTCACGAGCGCATAATAAGCTGTCAGGAATGCTACTGGCATTGTTGCTGCCTCATTAAAATCCATACCGCCAGGCAGAGGAACAGCGAAATTTTCCGAAATAACCATAGAGCTGCTGCAGCTCGCCGGGCCGATTGCCAGTACAGCATCTCCCACTTTAAAATGACTCACCTTGGGTCCTGTTGCAGTAACGATCCCAGAACATTCAATCCCAAGGGGCACTTGTTGTGTACCATACTCTCCAGGCAACATTCCCAGGACATTCATCACATCCATGAAGTTTAACCCTGCTGTCCTCACTGCTACTTCTATTTCGTTACCTTTTGGTTTTTGGCGCAATGTCGATTGCGTCGATTGCCATTGCAATCCCGAAGGGTTACCTGGCGTGCGCTGCGCCAGGGTATGTAAAGCGGCCTGATCATCATAGTCACTGGCCGTAGATTGGCTGGTTATCTCGAAATTGCCGCACATCGGATCATCAGGACTATTTTTTAGCGTAACCTGTAATGTTTTGCCTTCATCATCATTGAACACTAGTGGGTTACTTATAAAAACGTTTGTAAGTTGAAGCACTGGTTGCTTGAAATGGTAGCGTCCAGCTACGAGCGCAGCTTCCATATAGGCAACGCCTGGAAACACCACTGCTTCCCCAATCATATGGTCAGCGATCAAGGGTTGTTCTTTCGGAGAAATGTCGCGTGAAAATGTACTGTAGCTAGCATCCATTGTCGTCACGGCACCTACATAGGGGTGAAGCGCCGAATCACACGTCAATGGAACTGCGCTATAGCGTTGCGAAGGTTTCTCAACATCGAGCCAGTGGCGTTGACGATTGAATGGATAGGTGGGTAAATCGACGTGTTTTCTCTGATAATCTTGGTCAAAACCTTTCCAGTCGATCGTGATACCTCGCACATAAAGGTTTGCTATCACTTTTAGAATGCTATTCCAATCATCACCATCCTTTCTTAGTGTCGAGAGAAATAGGGAGTCGTCACAAGACTCTCCACGCCGCGCAATATTTGATAAGGTATCTACAGGGCCTATTTCAAGAAAGTTACGGTACCCGTTCTGTATTAACCTGGAAATCCCCTGCGCGAATTTAACGGGTTGCCTTGTATGTGCTCGCCAGTATGCCCCATCACAGCGCGACTTGTAGTAATCGCCCGTTAGATTTGAAATAAAAGGCACAGTGGCATCGTTGTACGAAACCCTTGAGGCGAAATCTTCAAATTTCTCTAGCATTGGCTCAATCACTGGTGAGTGAAAAGCGTGAGATGTATCGAGCGGTTGTATTGCGATTTGTGCCAATTCGAAACGTTTTATCGTTTTCTGCATCGCATCGTTGTCACCTGAAAAAACGATGTTACGGTGTCCATTTATTGCAGCTACTACAACGCGTCCGTGTTCTTGCGCTAAAATTTCTTCCACACGATCGATAGGTGCCAACGCGACTGCCATGCTGCCTTTTTCCAGCGAGGCATCCATCAGCCGTCCTCGCTCTGCCACAAGTCTTAAGCCATCTTCAAGGGAAAAAACTCCCGCCAAACAAGCAGCGGCGTACTCGCCTAAGCTATGCCCCATAACAGCTACCAGTTTGATTCCCCAAGATAGCCACATTTGCGCTAGAGAATATTCAAACGCGAATAATGCGGGCTGGATAAACGACGCATTCTTGTGTAATTGAGATTTGTCCACATCTCGAAAGAGTTCACTCAGTTGTTCTGGAAGCCCTAGTATACGGTTACATTCATCAAATATTTTACGAAATGTCGGCTGGGTGGCATACAACTTCGCCCCGCAGCCATGGTAGTGTGAACCTTGCCCTCCAAACAAAAAGACTACTCCGTTATCCGAAACTGAAGGCGTGCCATGCCACAGATCACCAGATTCCTCGCCATTGCGATATCCGTTTAGCGTCGATATCAATTGTTCCGATGAACTCGCCACGGCAGCAATCCTTGTGTCAAAATGGGTGCGTCCCACATTCGCGGAGTAACAAAGATCCGCGATTTCGATCGATGGATTGCGGGCAATAAGATCGACGTAACGATCAGCAAGAATTTTCGTAGCTTCAGGCTTTTTCGCCGAGAGACATAGCAGATGCTGAGGGCGATCGATTGGAGCGGGGGGCTGGCCAGGGACTATGTGTTCTTGCAACACGACATGAGCATTAGTGCCTCCAAATCCAAATGAACTCACACCCGCCACTCGCGTCTTATCTCTGGTGTCCCACGATTTGTGTTCGGTCGGAATATTAAAACGGGTATCGTCCAATGCGATTCTGCGATTCAATTTGCGAAAGTGCAGGTTTTGTGGAATCTGCTTATAGTGCAATGACAACGCAACCTTGATTAAACTGGCAACGCCGGCGGCAGCCTCGAGATGTCCAATATTCGATTTAACGGCGCCTAACCAGCACGTTTGATTCTTATCGCGTCCCTCAGATAAAACTTTCTGTAGAGCGCCAACTTCTATAGGGTC
Organism: Cellvibrionaceae bacterium; assembly: GCA_050289365.1. Taxonomy (GTDB): domain Bacteria; phylum Pseudomonadota; class Gammaproteobacteria; order Pseudomonadales; family Cellvibrionaceae; genus JBNKFP01. Next base: position 17,624 of record JBNKFP010000019.1, read on the forward strand.
ACCAAGGACCGTTCCAGTACCATGCGTTTCCACATAGCTAATATCTCCAGGCTCTACTCGTGCATCACTCAAGGCGCGTTTTATGACTCTTTGCTGTGCAATACCGTTTGGCGCTATTAACCCATTGCTCGTGCCATCCTGATTGACAGCAGCCCCACGTATGAGCGCGAGCACTCGATTGCCATCTCTAACCGCGCTCGACAAGCGTTTAAGTATGACCATGCCACACCCCTCACTGCGCACATAGCCATCTGCCGATTCATCGAAGGTCTTACATCTGCCATCCGGAGACATCATCCGAGCCTGCGAAAACGCGATGGTTAAGCCTGGATTTAAAATTATGTTAACACCGCCGGCAAGCGCAAGTTCGCACTCGCCATTTCTTAAACTGTTGCATGCCAGCTGTACCGTAACCAAGGACGAAGAACACGCTGTATCAACTGCAATACTCGGCCCGTGAAGACCCAAAACATAAGAAAGTCTATTTGCGGCAATACTGTGCGCATTACCTGTGCCGGTAAATGCATCAGCAAGTGCAGGGTTGGAGAGTTGTAAATAGGCGTAGTCCGAACTGCTGATACCAATGAACACACCGGCCTCACTGCCAGCAATACTTTTGGGCGCAATCCCCGCATGCTCTAGCGCCTCCCACGCAACCTCAAGCGACAGGCGCTGCTGTGGGTCCATGCGCTGCGCTTCACGTGGTGAAATTCCAAAAAATTCCGCGTCGAACACATCAATGCGCTCCAGGAGCCCTCCCCAACGGGAGTTCATCATTCCAGGTGATATTGCGCTTGCGTCGTAAAACTCTTGCAAATCCCATCGTTCGGGCGGTACTTCAGTAATTGCATCAATGCCCTGACTCAGAAGCGTCCAAAATTCCTGCGGATTATTTGCACCAGGAAAACGACAGCCAACACCAATGATTGCGATCGGATCCGCCTGCGTTGCCTGCGTTGGTGTTGGCTGTGTTGCTTGTTCAGACATCCCGTCCGCAAGAAATCGGCCAACGGCTTCGATCGTGGGGTGATCCCAAACCAAAGTGACTGGTACTGGTTTCTTAAATTCATCTTCTAACTTAGTGGCCAGATCAACAGCATCGGCAGAATCAAAGCCATACTGCGAAAAAGGTCGTTGTGTATCGACTTTTTCTGCCGAGATGCCAAGCCGTGGCGCCAAATTCACTTTCAGCCATTCGACAACGGCAATCTCTTTTACAACTCCAACAGCAGGTTCAACACTTTTTCTATCTGTCGACGTAACTGTTTGTTCAGCTACCGCGTGCCGATGGAGCGGCCTACGCCAGCAATGGACAATGTTCAGGCGTTCATCCAAAAACGCATCTCGTGTTGCCTTGCGTTGTATCTTTCCGCTTGATGTCTTAAATATAGACCCAGGCTGAATCAATATGATGGCAGCAGCTTTAACTTCCGCTTCCTCGAAAATTGCGGCTTGGATGAAATCGATCACTTCGTTGTATTTCGGCTTCTGACGATAGTCGAGTTCCTGAACGACTACTAATTCTTCACCGCCTTCGCCGTCTACTGTAAATGCTGCTGTTGCACCGTAACGCAGAGAATTGTGACTACGTTCTACCGCTGATTCAATATCTTGCGGATATAGATTGCGTCCCCTAATAATAATAAGGTCTTTCACTCGACCGGTAATAAAGAGTCGATCTTGCTTAATGAAGCCAAGGTCTCCTGTGCGTAAAAAAGGACCATCCTGAGAATCTTTCAACGAGGCATGGAAGGTATGAGAAGTCTCCACGGGTTTCTTCCAATATCCTTTTGCGATACTTGGTCCTTGCACCCAGATCTCGCCAACTGTATTTTCACCCACTGCGGTTCTTTGACCTGGATCAACAATATAGATCTTTTGTCCACGAACGGTGGGTCCACAATCTACATAAGATCGGCCCACAGCTTCGACGTCCGCCGGTTCTATCTTTCCTTTTTCCAATGACGAAATATCTACGATTGCACGGTCAGTGTCATCGTTTTTTCTGCCTCCAGATACCGCAAGGGTCGCCTCTGCAAGGCCGTAACAAGGATAGAATGCATTCTTGCGAAAACCGCACGGAGCGAATTTCTCAGAAAATTTCTCAAGTGTCTCCCAACGTACAGGTTCTGCAGAGTTTGCAGCGAACTGCCAAGAGCTTAAATCAAAATCAACTAAACGTTCCGGTGCAATCTTCTGAGCACATAAATCGTAGGAGAAATTGGGCCCTCCAGTTGTCGTCGCACGGTATTTGGTGATGGCCTTAAGCCAACGTGCCGGTTTTTGCAGGAAAGCCGCCGGCGCCATAAGAACACCTGTAAATCCGCCGTATAGCGGCTGCAAGAGACCGAATACCAATCCCATATCGTGGAATGGGGGTACCCATGACACAGAGACAGATTTCGCGGAATGTTCGCAGTTCTCGTAGATTATTTTTGAGTTATACAATAGGTTTTCATGACTAATCATGACACCCTTAGGCGATCCGGTTGATCCGGATGTATATTGGAGAAGGGCGGTGGAATCGGCAGATAAATTATTGTCTTCAAAGCGCTCTGTCACATCAACGGTGTCATCTGTATCCGTAGCAAACCAGCGCAAACCTTTCAGATCCGGAATTTCGTCGTACATTCCTTTATATTTATCTATAGTTTTTTGTGTAGTAAGAATTAAGGATGCTTCTGCATCTTCTGCAATTTTTTGTATGCGAGGCAATCCTCGTCGATTCCTGGACAGAGGTGTGGTGACGGCAATTGTTCCGCAATATAATGAGCCAAGAAATCCATCGACAAAATCAAGGCCTGGGGGATAAAGTAAAAGCGCACGCTCTCCTGCGCCACCTATGGAGCGCAATTTTTGTGCGACCCTGCAAGCGTATCGATCAATTTCCTCAAAGGTACGGGTGCTTTCTTCTGTTTCACCATCTCGCAAAAATATTAATGCCTTTCGAGACGGTTGGTTAGATGCGTGATTACGAATTACATCAATTAAAGTAGAGGCCGCTTGTAGCGCAAGTGATGATGTTACTTTTGATGTTCTGTTTGACTTTCGTTTCATTTTTAACACGTCTATTGTATCTGAAAGACTTCTTGAACTACATTAATGACAGCACACAAAAACACAAGTGTACCTCTTATTCGACAGAGATTATCTCTCATTCCCTTCTGAGTAACGGGTTAATTCAAGACGAAAATATATTTATTTTTTAACAAAACTAAAACCTATTCGAAATTGACAAAATTAACAAACAGATGGAGCTTGTTGCTTTAATAAAGGTGGCAAATCTTTAGAATAAGTTCATTCTTTTCCTATATATACCCAAAGCGTTTGAGATTTAGGTGCACAGAGCACGGACCGCTGAGGAGGCGAGAGCCTGTATTCCGGCACATCACCCAGGCTTATTCCCATGATACGAGCCGGTCCATTGATCCACCAACTCTTCAAATTTGTCCATCTGTTCCTGTCTGGAGGCACTGGAGGAGGCCTTTGCCCTGCATGGTAAGCCGGAAATCTTCAGCACCGATCAAGGCAGTCAGTTTACCAACGAGGCATTTACAGAGGCGCTCAGCAGCCGTGACATTCGCATCAGCATGGATGGCAAGGGTTGCTGGCGCGACAAAATTCATCACTGGGCAAGCAGACCCCGGATGAATTTTACTTCGAGGCATTGTCAGAGATGAAGCATGCGTCGTAGAACTAGTGGCCCA
>JBNKFP010000020.1:0-21276 GCA_050289365.1 Cellvibrionaceae bacterium
GACGCTCTGACGGCCTGAAATCAATGCTTGTTCGAGTCATTCGACTTTGAATCCTTGTCGGTTATATAAGATATGGATCTCATTAGGAGGTTATACGAATGCTGTCGCTCAAACTGCGCGAATGACGTAGCAAGTGACGCATTTTTTCTGCGAGGCTGAAAGAGGTTCCATTTTTTAATTCATATTGAATTTGGTGGATGGCCAGGGATCCTTCGCGAATAACATTGTCCGGCAGGGATTGGTCTATGCCTTGTGCGGGATCAAAAACCGAATTCAGTGTGAGAAATCCGCGGTGAGTTAATACGGCCTGATCGATCGCTTCTTGGTAGACCGCTTGCTCAAAGGATAGATAGTCTGTGCTGGCCAACCACAGCATGGTTGCAAAACAGGCCTGATGGCGAGCGCTGTGCAGGCCGAAGTCATCCGGCACATCTGGACCGCTGATGTCCTCGACATACAAAATCATTTTTCTTGGAAATTGACTGTACAGCGCTAATAAAATTTTTGCGCTGTCACGGTAAAAATCGTCGATATGAATATCTGACATGTTCGGATCGCTGTATTAGTTGAGAGCATCGCAGTGATGCTCTCACGGATGATGTTGGCCAGTGGTTACTTTCGGTATCTCCGCAAGAATCGCCCGAAGCGATCAATGGCCTGCAGCAACTCCGTCACCACGGGCAAAAATACAATGCGAAAATGATCCGGTTGCTGCCAGTTAAATGCGGTGCCTTGTACTAACAAGACTTTATGTTCGATTAAAAAATCCAGTATCAACTGTTGATCGTCATCGAACGCATAGACATTGCGGTCGATTTTCGGAAACATATAAATAGCACCTTTGGGCTTGACGCAGCTCACGCCAGGTATACTATCCAGCGCATCCATGGCCGCGTTGCGCTGCTCCAGTAATCGACCACCAGGAAGAATCAGCTCGTTAATGCTCTGATAGCCACCCAGGGCGGTTTGTACTGCGTACATGGCGGGTACATTGGCACACAGGCGCATAGAGGCCAGCATTTCTACGCCTTTGATGTATTCCCTGGCGCGATGCTTAGCGCCGCTAAAAATCAACCAACCTGAGCGAAATCCGGCCAGACGATAGGTCTTGGAGAGCCCATTAAAGCTTACGCATAAAACGTCTTCGGCTAACCGGGCCAAGGGAATAAATTCCGCGTCATCGTAGATGATTTTGCTGTAAATCTCATCGGCAAAGATCACGAGGTTAAACTCAGACGCAATGGCCACCAAAGCTTCCAGCATGTCTTTGCTGTAGACGGCGCCCGTGGGGTTGTTGGGGTTGATGATGACGATAGCTCGGGTTTTAGCCGTTATTTTACTGCGGATATCGTTCAGGTCCGGATACCAATCTGCCTGCTCGTCACAAACATAGTGGATGGGTTTGCCACCGGCTAAGGTGACAGCGGCGGTCCACAACGGATAGTCCGGGGACGGGACCAGAACTTCATCGCCGTCATTTAAAAGGGCCTGATTGGCCATCACAATCAATTCACTGACGCCGTTGCCCAGAAAAATATCTTCAATTTCGATGCCGGGAATATTGAGACGTTGGCATTCTTGCATAATCGCTTTCCGCGCTGGAAACAGACCTTTTGACGCGGTGTAACCCTGGGCTGCACGCAAATTGTGAATGACATCGGCGATGATTTCGTCGGGGGCATCAAAGCCAAAAGGCGCTGGGTTGCCAATGTTCAATTTAAGAATTTTATGGCCTTCTTCTTCCAGCCGGTTTGCGTGTTCTAACACGGGGCCTCGAATGTCGTAACATACGCCATCGAGTTTGAGCGATTTAACTATCTGTTGCATTGTGCGATCTTTGCCTTTTAAATCCATAGTGTGTTTATAAACTGCGAATTGAACCAGTGTTCAGTTTATTCTCGCTACTAAACCCAGCATAAAGAGTGGGGCAGGGCGGATAGACCAGAAACCGGCACGACATTGAAATCTGTAAGATAGTGTGGGCCGAATCCTGCAACTGCGGTGCTGGGGTTCAATAATAAGATTAGCAGGAGATTGATTATGTCAGATAGTCCTTTAAAAAACGATGAGTATTGGCGGGCGAAATTGAGCGAAGAGGAATTTCGAATTTGTCGTGAAAAAGGCACTGAGAGGCCATTTACCGGGGAATATTGTGATACTAAGCAAGCGGGAACCTACCTCTGCCGCTGTTGTGGCGAGCCTCTGTTCGATGCCACTGCTAAATTTGATTCCGGCTCCGGCTGGCCAAGTTTCTATGCTCCGGTGCAAGAGCAAGCGATTGATGAGAGTCGCGATATCAGCCATGCCATGGTGCGCACTGAAATTGTCTGTGCAAAGTGTCATTGTCATCTGGGGCATGTATTTCCTGATGGCCCTGCTCCCACAGGATTGCGCTATTGCGTTAACTCCGTCTCCATCAAGCTTGATCCCGCCAAATGAGAAGTTTTGCTGATCTTTATGCCACTGCCGTGCTGCACAAAGGTGGTGAGCAGGCGTTGGAACGGTTGCTGCCACAGTGCTTGAGCGCGGTTGAGCTGGCTAAAAAGTCTGACGCGGAATTGCTCTCTACCTTATCTCTCAGAGTCTTTCAGGCGGGATTAAAGCACGATCTGGTGGCCGCTAAGTGGCCGGCATTTGAGCAAGTATTTCAGCGATTCGATCCCTATTACTGCGCTATGCTAAGCGATGAAGCGCTTGAGTTGGCGCTTTCGAATCGAAACTTAATCCGCCATCTGGGTAAACTCAAATCCATCCGTCACAATGCTCAGATGGTTCGAGAAGTCGCCGCACAACATGGCAGTTTTGGTCAATTCCTGGCTGCTTGGCCGGTGACCGATCTTGTCGGTCTATGGGCCTATTTAAAAAAATACGGTGCGCAGTTAGGGGGGCTGTCGGGGGCGCGGTTTTTAAGGATGGCCGGTAAAGATACATTTGTACTCACTGATGACGTAGTCGCAGTCCTCAAGGCGGAAGGTTTGGTCAGTAAGGTGCCTACTAGTCAGCGGGATTTATTGTTGGTGCAAGAGCAATTTAACGTCTGGCATAGCGAAAGTGGCAGGCCTATGTGTCATATTAGTCGAATCGTTTCAATGAATACTTTTTGATCAGGGGGATGGAATGTACCTTATTGGATGCAGTTTGCTGGCTTTGGGGCTGCTGTTTGCCGTATCGGGTTGTGTCTTGACGCGCTATCAATGGGTGGAATTTCCCCTGTGTTTTGTGCCTATTCCTGTGGGTATTTTGTTTGCATTTGTTGCTGCAGTGGTATTTTTAGTCTCTGCATTTTCTCTCAATAAGCCCCTGTTGGCTTATCTGTTGGCGTTGCTTGGGTTTTTGCCTATGGTGGTCATGTTGTTGCTGGTCGGCAAAGGGTTTACTGTGCCAGCCATTCATGACATTGCCACTGCTCCGGGAGAACTGGTCTTCAGCCATGCTCCTGCATTGCGCAAAACCTCAGATAATGCCTTGGAACTCAGTGGTGACAAATTGCAGCAATTGATCGCTGCTCAGCAGAGCACCTATGGCGACCTGCAGCCGCTGATGGTGAGTCAAGCGGAAACGGTTGAGGTGCTATTTGCCTACGCCGTCGATCAAGCCGGCAGTATGGGGTGGACCTTGACGCGCAGTAGTCCCCCGCATTCTTTTGAGGCGGTGGCTGAGACCCCGTTATTGCGTTTTCGGGATGATGTTCTGGTCGTTATTCGTGAGCAGGGCAATCAGTATCGAATTGATGTGCGATCCGCATCTCGGGTCGGTAAAAGTGATTTAGGCGCGAATTATCAGCGAATTAAGCGTTTTTTGGCTGGAGTAGCGCAGCGCTTGTAAGCGGTGAATGCGTTGAACGTGTGGCTGAGGGCCGGGCAAAATCAATCGTAAATTTGTTTTTTCTGCCACCCTTTTTCTTCTTTCTCGAACTCGTCCCACTCTTCACTGACATTGCTGTCATTGTTCGTTGGTGTGGGCGATGTATTGAGCCGGCCTTCGGCTTCCATGGTGGTTCTCAGCTCTTCAATGACGCTTTCAAGTTGGCTGATCCGCCCTTCAAAAATCCCCAGATTGCGCTCCCTTTTCATAAATTTCAACGCGAGGTCAAAATAGTGATGGGCCAAGCGTAACTTATTTTTTTCCCGTGCCAAACGGCCATGTAAGACATAGGAGTCGATGGTCAGCTGCAAAACCAATTGTTTTATCATGGCCCGATTGGCATCGGCTTGGGGGCGGGTGAGGCGACGCTTCCCTTCCAGTTGAAATACAAATTTATACAATTCTTCCAAACAGGCCTTTATCTCTCGAACCTGTTGAGGATTTTCCAGTGTCGAGTTTTGTTGTTGGGGAGCCGCACGCTGTGTTTCAGCCATCATTTGGGTGACCGCGAGCACATCTTCTGCATGGTTTGCGTTTTGTGGTTCGAGTTTGGTCAGTGTCTCGAGTACATCCACTAAACTGCGTTGCACCAACAGCGTGAGTTCTTTGGGTAAAAAGCCGTTGGGGAAGCCGCTGAGCATAAACTTGAAGTTGCGCGCACGAGTCTTCATGGCCTGTAACAGCCGTTCTTTTTGCATGCGTTTTTGGTTAAGTGTTTGCGCGATAAAGGCATAGCACACCAAAACAGCGAGCAAAATGATGATTGAGGTGATAATAGTGACTGATGACATGATTTGAACGCTCTGGGTCTTATACAAGGCTAGTCTCTGGTAGACCCCCTTGCAAATGGGCTCTTAAAACTTCAAGTCCTTTTACCTACGCACTTTGACTATTTTGGCGTGGTTGCGGTTTGTCTCTGTCTGGTTGGTTCGTTTTATCAGGGGCAAGACTCTGGGGAGTGGCCAGTGCCGTGCTGCTGTCCCTGGTGGTGCTTTTGATAGCTCTTGTGGATTGCTTTTGTCGCGTAAGCACTGATTCTTTTAGTCGTGGCCCATCTTTGTGCGAACTGCGTTATGCGGCCACTTTGGTGCCCTCGACCTTGAATTCTCAATTTGACGTTTCGAGTGGCGCGTTTTACGCTGGTACATGGGGTCGTGTTGGATTGGCTGACGGCCACCGAAAAACAACCGCAGCTCAAAATGAGCCCTAAACGTGATTCCCGTGGCGATACCTAATTGATTGTATTTGCTCATTATTTCTGCGGAAACTGCAACCTGTTCAAGCGTGCCAGGCAATTCGCTAAATGGACTTAGAAAATATTTAAACTTTTTGCGAAAAGTGTTGACAGCCCTAGCCTCGGTCAATAGAATGCGCCCCACTTCTGACGACAAGCGAGTCGTCGCAAGCTAGGTCCCCATCGTCTAGAGGCCTAGGACACCGCCCTTTCACGGCGGTAACAGGGGTTCGAATCCCCTTGGGGACGCCACGCGGGAATAGCTCAGTGGTAGAGCACAACCTTGCCAAGGTTGGGGTCGCGAGTTCGAATCTCGTTTCCCGCTCCAAGATTTGAAAAAGCGCAGCAACTCTGCTGCGCTTTTTTTTGATGCTGTAATCGGCATCAATCCGCCTGTAACTCGGTTTACACTTCTCGTCCTGCTCGATGTTTAAGCTTCTAATTAATAATGAATTTTTCTACGTACTTTTGCTAAAGTGCGTACTCCGCTGATTTCGGCTTCATCTAGGCATCGATATGACAAATACTCCAGCGTTGACGATTCGTGGGCTGACTAAGCAATATGGAACATCCGTTCAGGCATTGAAGGGCATTGACCTGGATGTATCGCCCGGTGATTTTTTCGCGTTGCTGGGCCCCAATGGTGCTGGTAAGTCCACCACGATTGGCATTATTTCATCGCTCGTAAGAAAAACGTCAGGCCATATTTCTGTATTTGGACATGATGTGGATCGCGAATTTTCGGCTGCAAAAATGAATCTAGGCGTGGTTCCGCAGGAGTTTAACTTCAACGCCTTTGAGAAAGTGCATGACATTGTTACAAATCAAGCCGGATACTTTGGTTTGTCGCGCAAGCAGGTAGCTGGGCGAGTTGAATCGCTTCTGAAAGAGTTGTCATTGTGGGACAAAAAGTCCACTCCAGCACGGCAGCTCTCAGGCGGTATGAAGCGCCGCCTGATGATTGCAAGGGCGTTGGTTCACAATCCAAAGTTGTTGATCCTGGATGAGCCGACTGCAGGAGTAGATATAGAGTTGCGGCGCTCAATGTGGGCCTACTTGAGGGACATTAATCGCGCCGGCACCACCATTATCTTAACCACGCACTACCTCGAAGAAGCTGAAAATTTATGTCGTAATATCGCCATCATTAATCAAGGCGAAATCATCGAAAATACCAGCATTAAAAACTTGCTGAAAACGTTGAATAAAGAGGTGTTCGTCCTTGATGTGCGCGAAGATTTGGTTGAAGCACCAAAAGTAGAAGGTTTTCATTTGGTGCAGGCTGACGCGCATGCATTGGAAGTTGAGATTGAAAAAGGACAATCTTTAAATCTTTTATTTTCACAGTTGGATCGACAGGGTGTTCAGGTTATGAGCATGCGCAACAAGGCCAATCGGTTGGAAGAGTTGTTTGTTACTTTGGTGCGCGGGCATCACCAGGATATGGTAGGAGGGCAGCCATGACACTTTCTGCCCAATGGGTTGCCTTGATGACCATAGTTCGCAAAGAGGTAACTCGATTTTTGCGCATATGGGTGCAAACACTGATTCCTCCTGTTATTACCATGGGCTTGTATTTTGTGATTTTTGGTCATTTGATTGGTGCTCGTATCGGTCAAATGGGTGGGTTTGATTACATGTCTTTTGTGGTGCCGGGTCTGGTCATGATGGCAGTCATCAATAACGCTTACTCCAATGTGGTGTCGTCTTTTTTTAGTGCCAAATTTCACCACAGCATAGAAGAATTGTTGGTGAGCCCAACACCATCTTATGTGATTCTGTGGGGCTATGTATTTGGTGGGGTGCTGCGAGGATTGGTGATAGGTTTGATTGTGACTTTGGTGTCTACAACCTTTGCCAAGTTCTCCATTGAGCATATCGTGGTGACCGTTGTGGTGGTTCTCTTCAGCTCCATTCTCTTTGCCACTGCAGGTTTAATTAACGCGATATTCGCCAATAGCTTTGACGATATATCGATTATTCCCACCTTTATTCTCACGCCGTTGACGTATTTTGGTGGTGTTTTCTACTCCATAGAACTTTTGCCTGAGTTTTGGCAGGGCGTCTCACAGTTAAACCCAATCCTCTATATGGTGAATGCATTCCGTTATGGTTTTCTGGGGGTGTCTGACGTCAATATTTTTGTGGCCTTGGGCGGCATCATAGGTTTTACGCTGGTTTTATACTTCGTCGCATGGTATCTGTTGGCGAAGAGTAAAAGATTGCATTCTTAATGCACTAACCAATATGCGAGGGTAGTCAGGTGCCGAGTGAACCGTTTGATCATATTATGCTGGGGCGGCAACAGGATTATGTTGATCAATATGATGCCGGTCTATTGCAATCCATTCCGCGCGACCTTTCACGATCACAGCTGTCGCTGGCTCAATTTACGGGAGTGGATATTTGGACCGCTTATGAATTGAGTTGGCTCTCTTCCGCAGGCAAGCCTGAGGTTGCGATTGCTGAATTTAGCGTACCCGCAAACACGCCCAATTTAATTGAGTCTAAATCCTTAAAGTATTATTTAAACTCGTTTAATCAAACCCGATTTTCCGATCGGCAAAACGTACTGGAGACGATTGGCGAAGATTTATCCTCAGCGGCGGGTGAGTCTGTTCAGGTTAGATTCTTTACGCTTCAAGAATATAGCGAGCGCCGTATGGGGGCCCTTGAGCTTGGCAACTGTATCGACGCTTATGAGGTTGGCGGCGAAGTACAAAACCCAGCGGATGCTCTGTCTAGAATCCGAGTGCAAGACGGCATCTACGATGGTGTTATCTATTCCCATTTGTTAAAAAGTAATTGTCCGGTAACGGGTCAACCGGATTGGGCGAGTATTTGGATTGGGTGGAATGGTCCTGCCTTGGAGTGGTCTGACGTTTTGCGGTACTTGATCGCCTATTGACAGTATCAAGATTTCCATGAAAACTGCGTCGAAAGTATTTTTTGCGATTTATTCAATCGATTTTCCCCGTCAAAGCTTTGGGTATACGCACGTTACACGCGGCGGGGTGGGTTGGATATCAATCCATTTCGAAGCTCTGTTGTCATGGAGCCACCGCTATTACGGGCAGCTAGACAATAGAAGAAATTTGTTGGTCTTGCTTTGCCGTATCAGTTAATGATTTTGCTACGCAAACGATCGGTGGCTTTCTGAAGGATTTCCAAAACTCGGTCTTTTTCATAGTTCCGAATTTTTTCCAAGTCTAAGTGCATGGAAAAGCCATCGGTGTTTTCTTCGAACCAGCTCTGGTCTTTGCCCAAGTCTTTACGGAAGTCTACCACTTGATGTACGCGCACCGGGTGGCTAAATCCTTTGACATTGATTTCGCCTTTGTCGCGACACAAAATGGAGTCTTTGATCAGTGCCCAGGATTCGTGGGAAATTAATATTTCACCGGGGTCGGCAGCGGATTCGAGGCGCGATGCTAAATTAACGTGGGTGCCTAATACGGTGTAGTCCATATAATGGCTGGTGCCAAAGGAGCCGACAGTGCAAAAACCGGTATTGATGCCCATACGAATTTGCAGGGGCTTTTTAATGCCTTGGTTGTACCAGCGCTGCTGCAGCTCTTTCATTTTTTTCCGCATCTCTATGGACATAGAAACCGCTCTCAAACAGTCGGTTTTCAAGCCTTCGCTTTGCGAATCGCCAAAAATCACCATGACTGCATCGCCCATGAATTTGTCGATAGTGCCTTTGTGTTTGGTCGCAATTCGAGCCATTTCGGTGAGGTAGGAGTTCAGAAGTTCGGTCAGAGTTTCCGCTTCCAGCTCTTCTGAGAGCGCGGAAAACCCTTGGATGTCAGAGAAAAAAATGGTGACGCGCTTGCGTTCGGTGGTCAGTGATTTTTCACGCCCCTCATTAATGGCGCGCCATACGGTTGGGGTGAGGTAGCGCGACAGTTTGTAAGTGCGCAGTTTGTACATGGTGTGTTCATTGGATAGCTTTTTTATGTGGGTTTCCATTTTGCGCATTTTTTTATGGGCGTAGAGGGCGTATGCACAAAAATAAGTGAAAATTCCGATTAGACTGATACTGCTGATTTCCAGCTTGTCTGAGAAAACCCAGTGCGGCTCGCGAATAAAGAAACTTAAGACCACGCCGGCGATCATGGCGCTGTTGTCTACCGCCCATTTGCGAATCCCGCCATTTATAAGGCTATTGAATTGCACCATGGTGACAAACAGAATGGTGGGTAATAAATTGAAGTTGGTGAAGCTTAGAACGACACCGATGACAGTGGCATCGGCGGTCATAAAACGATCAAAGGCTTTGTCTTGGTTAATGGCTCTACGCTTAATGAACCAGTAGCTGATTGCCGCATAGAGCAACACCAGTGCGGTAACGGCTACCAGTACATAGTCCAGCTTGCGCATATCAATTTGGGCCAAAATAGTGCCCGCCGCGGCCAGGCATATCAGGCCGCGGATGTCGTGCTGGCGCAAAGAGAAGTCTTGCGTGCCCTCGGTTTTGAGGTCAGGCGTTTCGTTCACGCACTTGCCTTACTATTAGTCAATGAGTTTGCTCCGGGTAAATCCAAGTCTCGACCAGGGTTTCAGTTTCGCATTCACTTGTGGGCGCTGGCAATCCAATCGTGCATTATTATTGCCCCATATCCGGCTTGGGCGCTACTAAAGCTGATCGGATATTCCCAAATTTATTATCTTGTTGTTAGTTCAGCCTGAAATTGAGCCGAATTGGAGGCATTAAACGCTTTTTGTGGAGAGTTGTCCATCTTTACATCGTTAACACTTCGAGGCCCAGCAGTTTAACCTTTTAGCTTCAAATTTAAAAATTTTTCTTCTAAGTCATTGTATTTGGACTGCATTGTGCTGAGCTCTTTGCGCAGCTGGCGGGACTCTTGGCTGTCTTCTGGTGGGGCTTCTTGGGTGAGCTTGAGCTTTTTGGCGAGTCGGCGATTCTCTTGCTTTAGAGATTCGACAATTTGATCTCGGGTTGCGGTAGCAATTTCCAATTCTTTAATGGCGGCCTTTAGTTTTGATGTTTGTGCTACCTTGCTGCGCAGCAATTCAATTTCATTCTGGGCATTTGCCAGTTCATCTTCCATGAGTTTGATGCAAGTTTCAGACTCTTGTAGGAAGCGTGACTGTTTTTGCAGCTCTCCTTGTAAGCTTTGTACGAATTCCACTCGCTCCTCATTGCTGTTGGCAGAGACCAGTTGTTCCTGTAATTCATTGATAATGCGATGCTGGTCAGCCGCTACCCCGCGCAGCCTTCGGATTTCCGACAGGTGGGCTTCGGCGACACCTTCGCCGTAGGAGTCATCCGTGTTGGAGTTCTTGCCAATGATGCTGTCGATGCCATTGTAGCTGGTGTGGTATTCATCAATTAAGCGGTTGAGGTCCTCTTTATGGTCGGTTTTGTCGGCAAATATGCGCAGTTCGGTGACGTGTTCATTTGCCTGAGTTTTGCATTTATCCCAGCGTTCTTCCAAATCAAAATACATGGTTTTGAAGCGCTCGAGGTTGTTGATACGCTTGTTGGCTTGCTCTAATTGATCTTGCAGTTCGCTTAAATCTCCTTCCGCGTCTTTTGGGGGAGGCGTGTAGTCTTCGTTGTAGGTAAAAATTTGATTGTAGCGAGTGGCCAGCAAATCCCAACCAAATTCACCGCCATCTGCCGTTGCTTCCTTTTCGGCAATTAATAATGCATGCCGCAGGGCGGCAGTGCGTCGCGGCAAAGGTGAATCTGGGTCTAGATCCAAGGCGATATCCTGTCTTGAGCCCAGCTCGTAGTGATGGTTCCGGGTCAGTTCGAGTTGTTCGTCTAGTTTGTCTCTATAGGTTTCCGGTGGAGCGACTGCGGGGGCGGGTTCGGTTGGAGGGGGGGCGGCGGCTTTCGGCTGTCGCAGCTGTTTGAGAGCTGATTCGAGACGGTTTTGCAGCTTTTTCATGGTTCTGCGTAGGTTTCGATTCTTTAATAGCAGCACCGCAATGACGAAGAGGCTGAGGGCCAAGGTCTCTGCCGCGAAAATGAGCATTAAATTAGTCGTGCCCATAATAAGGGTCCATATTCTATGCGAAGGCCAGTTCTTGGCGAACGGGTTGGATTCTCCGCGTCTTTGGTTCTGATAATGGCTGCGTTTGTACGTGTTTTACATAATTTTGCAATAAGAAGTATGGCTCAGTTGACGTGGATGTGCGAATTTTCAGCGATTGTGCCGACAAATTCCGTTGATGACAGAGCCTGAGCCTGATTTTTTCAAAAGTCGTTGTTTTTAGCGCATCATTTGTGTAAAGTTTGCCGCCTTTCTGGAGCCTGCCAGTTACATTAATGGAGCCGGAAAGGGAGCCAAGTGGTTGAAACTTGGCTTAGTTATATAAGGTGAGGTGTCCGAGTGGTCGAAGGAGCACGCCTGGAAAGTGTGTATACCGCAAGGTATCGAGGGTTCGAATCCCTCCCTCACCGCCATTACTTCTTATTTGTTGGTCATTTGTGCTAAACTTTGGCCATTCGTCCGCGGAGTTGAAGTATGGTAAAGCAGCATTCTCAAGCCGTCCCCTTGGCAAAAAAAATTGCTTTTGTTAGGCGTGCTCGTAATACCAACTATCGCTCTAGTCTCAAATTAGAAGGCTTTGATGTTAGCGGATTGGCTAACTCTTCCGCTTCTGCTATCAAATCTCAATTAATCGAACGGTATCGCTGTTCAAATTCCTAACGGTCCTGGCCTCATTTTTCGCTGTAGCTAACTGTGATTTGCTATGCATGATAAATATGGATGCTTGAACGACGGCCATTTCTACCCGGGTACACAAGTCTTTATCAATAAACTTGATATACGAGATAGTAAAGCGCTGGCTGCGGCTGAACGCGATATCACCGCCTCCTGTGCCGCCGCTATCGAATTTGCGCTGCCACCCTACGACCTAGCCTATTTTTCAGTGATTCACAGACAGCTTTTTGCCGATATTTACCCATGGGCTGGAGAGTTACGTCATGTGGATATCAGTAAGGGGGAGACACATTTTTGCAACGTGCGCTTTTTGGGTAAAGAGGCGCACAAGTTGTTTTCGGAGCTGGCTGCTGATCATTATTTGGAGGGTTTGGGGCGTCTTGAGTTGATCACTGCTGCGGCGCAGTATTATGGCGATATTAATATGCTCCACCCTTTTCGTGAAGGCAACGGCCGAGCTCAGCGGATATTGTTCGAGCACATCATCGTGAACGCTGGCTTTGAAATATTTTGGCAGGATATCCAGCCTGGTGAGTGGTTACAGGCGAATGTTGCCGCTGTATATTGTGATTACTCGCTGCTCCAGGCTTTGTTTCGGCGCGCAATTGGGGGGCCATTAGGTTAGTTTAAGTGCGGGTTTCTACGATGGCGCCTTTGGCTAACCCTTCATAAGCTTTAACCTTAATGTTGTCGCCGGTTTCGCGGCTGAGTGTATCGGCAATATGCTGTGCCAGGTATTCAACGGTCGTGTCTGTTTCGACGAAATAACATCGATCATGTGGGATAGAAAGGTTGAAATGGCCCTGTTGCGCACGGTAAGAGAAGTGGTGATGGGTTTCATCGCTGCTGAGTAGGTCCGCTCTTGTCGCAATGTAGATGTCGCGCCAACGGTCTGCCCACAGCTGCATCAGCGTTTCATCGAGGGCGCCATTTTTCCAGATCATAATTTTTGATCTGTGACCGTGGGCGATGCGCTGGCAGTTCCCTCCGTGCTTTTTGAGGCCATGACTGTAGTGATAAAACGGGCCAGAGATGGTTTCTTCTTCAAATTGAACTCGTATGTCTAAGATCGAATCACCAAACTGCCCCTTTAATTGTTGCTCGCACCATCTGGCTAAGGATTCTTTGGTAATCGCATTGCAGGGTACATCGGTGATTGCGTTCTTGGGAGAAGTACAGCGGACCGCGCCAATATCGGAGGCAAAAACGACCGAATCGTGGATCTCTTGTAGGCTTAGTTCTGTGCGAGGATTGAGGCTTGGTACCAGTAGCCGGTGATCGACGATCTCGTCGAACCACTGGCGGCAGACCTTTTTGACCAACCCAAAGTCACATACCATGCCTTGGTCATTCAGCTCTCCTTTTAATTCTATGCTTGCTAGCCAAGTTTCGCCCAAGAGGCCGCGAGAGGGGCAGAGATAGCTAAAGTCTACGTTGGTGAGTTGATCGACAAATAGGCGCATAGCAGCAGAGTAACTTTTTAATCGTGAATGAAATAGGACCGCCAAGTGTAACCTAGGCGAGCTTGCGGGACCTTAAAAATCCGTAGAGCTCAGTTAAAATAACGTTGAACAATCTTTTCGTTCTGAATTGATTCGGCATGATTATTAAGGAGGTTGTTTTGGTTAAGTTCAGTTTTTATGTCCCGTTTGAGCATTTGGATGCGGTCAAAACCGCCATGTTTGATGCTGGCGCTGGCAGAATTGGTAACTATCAGCACTGTGCGTGGCAGGTGCCGGGGCGAGGGCAGTTCCGACCTAGTGTCGGGAGTGATCCTTATATAGGTAGCACCGGTGAGCTCGTTGAGGTTGATGAGTACCTGGTGGAAATGGTGTGCCGCCGAGATTTGGTCGAATCGGTCGTGGCGGCGTTAAAAAGTGCGCACCCATATGAGGAGCCAGCCTACGGGATATTCCCAATGCTCACCCTAAATATGGAGTGAGCATAATCGCGGTTAATTCGCGGCCGCTGGAAACGGGATCACAGAGGTTGGCTGCGCCTGTTGGTCCGAAATGGTGTCTTGGGGTGTGTACCCGTGTAGTGCTTCGTTGAGCTTTTGCAGGGAGTTCATCATCATTTGAGTGATCTCCATGCAGGAGCCCATGGGGCTGTCTGAATGAATTTCACGCTTGCAATCGATTTGAAATTGCAAGCCGCGAAGGCGCCGCTGTAGATGTTTTGGTGCGCTTTCGATAAGAGACTCCACTTGTTTTTTGCGAAGTTGTTCCAGCGCCTCAGGGTTGGTGTTGGCGAGGTTAATCAGTTGATCAACAGTGGGAAAGTCGTTCATAAAATACTACCTGGAGGTGTTACTCATACGTCTTAATTGGTATCACTTGTTAGTGCTTACCCCTTCTGCATCGCTTTAATAATTGGGCACTAAAAAAATCAACACTCTAAGTTTTGCGGCCCAATTGATTAAAAAACATCCTACCATACTTCGATCCGCTATGTGTATTCGAAAACCTAGATTTAATGGTTATAAGTGGGCGTTGCGCGGTTTTTGGGTGGGGCTAATTTGTTGATATGTGAACCGGCGCAAATCCAGGTTTAGGTTGGTAGCGATATGGTGAAGTTGGAGATGGGCTCAGAAGGCAGCGGCTAGTGATCGAGTTCTCTTACTTTGGTCGCCTCTATCCGAGTATCGCTGAGTTGGGTCACTTCGAATCGATAGATGCCGATTTCGAAGCTACAGGGGGCTTCAGGGATGTTTTCGAGGAACTCCACGATGATGCCATTGATGGTTTTGGGGCCATCGGTTGGCAGCTTCCAGCCGAGATTGCGATTGATATCGCGAACCGAGGCGGTGGCGTCCAGTAAGTACCAATCGTCTTCCAGTGGCGTGATTTCTCTGTCCTTTTCCTCTGCTATATCGGTGCTGAAATCGCCGACAATCTCTTCCAGTAGATCGACTAAAGTTGCGATTCCCTGGACTTCGCCGTACTCATCAACAACGATGCCGAATCGACGCTTTTCTTTCTGAAAATTCAGCAACTGGAGGTGTAGGGGCGTTGATTCTGGAACAAAGTAGGGGGAGTAAATGTGCTTTTTAATGGATTCGTGCGTGACCGTATCGTCGTCGCCAAGGATAAATCGAGCGGCGTTGCGTAGGTGCATGACGCCAATGACATTGTTGATGTCGCCTTCGTAAACGGGAAGACGGGTATATTCTGTGGAGCGAATCAGGCGCAAAATATTGGGAATGGTGTCTTCCAGGTCAATGCCAACGACTTCATTGCGTGGGATCATGATGTCTTCGACGCTGGCTTTCTCTAAGTCCAAAACGTTGAGAAGCATGCCCTGATGCTGATCGGGGATCAGGTCGCCAGCCTCGTCCACCACGGTTCGCAACTCTTCTGGATGAAGGTGATCCGTGAGTCTGGTTTTGGAATCCGGTTTAATCCCGAACAGGGCAACCAAGCCATTGGATACGGTATTTACCAGAAGGACCACAGGGTATAACACCGTTAGGAGCGGCTTTAAAATAAGGCTGGCCGGAAAGGCAATGCGTTCTGGGAAGCGCGCAGCGATGGTTTTGGGGGTGACTTCAGCGCAAATAAGCAGGACGAGGGTGAGTAGAGTTGGTGCAATGGCCAAGCTGGCCTCACCGTAGAGGCGCAGTCCGATTACCGTAACCAGTGAGGTGGCCCAAACGTTGACTAGGTTGTTGCCGATCAGAATGACACCAATCAGGTGGTCGGGTCGAGTCAGTAGGGTTGATGCTCTAATGGCTCCTTTGTGTTGCTTTTTGACCAAGTGTCGCAACCTATAACGGTTGAGTGACATCATTCCCGTTTCGGAGCTGGAGAAAAAAGCCGATAGCAGGATGAGGACGAAAAGTGCAAAGAAGAGCACGTTCAGAGGTACGTCGTCCAAAGAAATTAAACCCTTATTTATGGTGGGTTGAATATCTTGACCTAGTTTATGCCGAGGATCAAGCCGTGTCTGGGTAAATCAAATTTATATTAGACGTTTCTGACGCTCTAGGGGTGTATCCCTTTCAAGTTCGCCGGACAACGCCCTTATTTCAGGAATTCAAAGACGAGTTTTGTTCCCCAGTATGCCAGTATCAGGCTGGCAAACCCCGCCAGGGCCCACCGCGTAGCGACACTGCCTCTCCACCCCAGAAAGTGTCTTCCCCACAGCAAGATCCCGTATATCACCCAGGCTATGGCCGTGAATGTTATCTTGTGATGAAGGTGCTGCGAGGCGATACTATCTATGTGAAGGATTCCAGTGACGATCACGAGCGTCAGTAGCACTTCTCCCGCCCATAGGATCTCAAACAGGTGCGTTTCCATGGTTTGCAGAGGGGGCAAAAGCCGAGCAAAGCCGATGGCGTGTTTGTGGCGAATCTGGTGGTTCTGGTAGGCCAACAGAAGTGCTTGAACAGTGGCAACGATCATGGTGCTGTAGGCCATGATGGATAAAAAGATATGTGCCGCCATATCCAGATTTAATTCGGCCACTGGAGTGATTTCCGCGTGGCCGCTATAGAGGCTCGCAAGCAGCGTTGCTATAGCTAAGGGTAATGTGATCAAAAATAGGTTTTGCAGTGGTAGGCGCAAACTGCTAATCAGAATAAATAGGTTGGTGGTCCATAAAAACAGTGAAGATACCTTAAAGAAGCTAAAATGGTAGCCTCCAGGTACAACAATCTGTTGGTAGCTGGCAAAACCGTGAGTGATGACTGCAAGGGCAATCAAAATCTGCGATAAGACTTTGGGGGGTGACTCTTTTTTGCGCACAAAATGAGCGAGTAAGAGCCACGTTAATCCGTAAATCGCGATAGTTATGGTTATTGGCATGGTCTGATTAGTTAGGAAAGTTTGGCTTGTGCGCAGTCTACTTTAATGGTGTGACTTGTGCGATCAATAGTTTGCCGTGAGACGGTGCCGCCAAGTTTAGATTGTTTACTGCATCAACTGCAAACGTATAGCACATTCGGCGTTCGATGCTGGCAGCTGCTTTTGGCTGATTTGCTTGATTCTGGCCCCTGTTGGCCTACTCAGCAGTCGTTTTTACCCGCTATTGTCGATATACTGCCGCCTTTCATGTCAATCGAACTTCAATATTAAAGCTACTGAATACTATGTTTGAGAGTCTATCCGATCGTCTAAGTCGCAGTCTGCGCAAAATTACAGGCAAGGCGCGCCTGAATCACGACAATATTCAGGACACCCTGCGGGAGGTGCGAAAGGCACTGTTAGAGGCTGACGTTGCTCTGCCAGTGGTTAAAGATTTTGTCAATCAGGTGCGCAAGCGCGCCCTCGGACAAGAGGTCTCTCGTGCCCTCAACCCAGGCCAGCAGTTCCTTAAAATCGTCGAAAGTGAGCTGACCTCCGTTATGGGGGAGGTCAATGAGAAGCTCAATTTGGCGGCGCAACCACCAGCAGTGATATTGATGGCCGGTTTGCAGGGGGCGGGCAAAACAACGACAGTTGCAAAGCTTGCAAGGTTTTTGCGAGAGAAGGAAAAGAAAAAAGTGCTGGTAGTGAGTGCCGACGTATATCGGCCAGCGGCTATCAAGCAGCTGGAGACTCTCGCCGGTGAAGTCGAAGCTGAGTTTTTTCCCTCCAGTGCAGACCAAGATCCTGTTGCTATTGCCCAGGATGCCATAGCTCATGGCCGTAAGGTTCATGCAGATGTGGTGATTGTTGATACCGCAGGGCGGCTCCATATAGACGCGTCGCTTATGGCCGAAATTCAGTCTCTGCACAGTGCCATTAAACCCGTTGAGACGCTATTTGTGATAGACGCTATGATCGGTCAGGACGCCGTGAATACCGCTAAAGCTTTCAATGATGCCTTGCCTTTGACGGGTGTGGTGCTGACTAAGACCGATGGTGATGCACGGGGGGGCGCGGCCCTGTCTGTGCGTTTTGTGACTGGTAAGCCCATTAAGTTTTTGGGTGTCGGTGAAAAGGTCGAAGCGCTTGAACCCTTTTATCCGGATCGATTGGCGTCGCGCATTTTGGGGATGGGCGACATGCTCTCCCTTATAGAGGAGGTTGAGCAGAAGATCGATCGCGAAAAGGCGGAGAAGCTGGTTCAGAAAGTGAAGAAGGGTAAATCTTTTGACCTTGAAGATCTGCGCGATCAGTTGCAGCAAATGCAGAATTTAGGTGGTATGGGAGCCGTTCTTGACAAGCTGCCTGGCATGGGCAATATGGCTCAAATGGCCGAACAGGCCAATGTTGGCAAGCAGTTTAAGCGCATGGAGGCGCTGATCAATTCTATGACGCCCGAAGAGCGTCGCAACCCCGATGTGCTCAATGGCTCGCGTAAGCGCCGCATTACTATGGGGGCGGGTACCGATATTCAGGAGCTGAATCGTTTGCTCAAACAGCACAAGCAGATGAGCAAAATGATGAAGAAGATGAAGGGTGGTGGTATGAGTAAGATGATGCGCGGCGTCTCTGGCATGATGGGGGGAGCGGGTGGTGGTATGCCGCCTGGTTTGGGGCGTTAAGTTAGCGTCTCGGATTGAGGACGCAGCGCTCGCAAAAGCAAGACGTGGTCGGCAAAAAATCTCATAATCTTGTTGATTAAAGTCTATACATGGGTAGGTCTTTCGATTAGAATACGCCGCCTCGTGACGCCCCCATCTTTTGAGTGGGGGCACTACGCCAAAATTTTTTGATGAATGCCGAGTATCGCATTCGTCAATACGAACTAAACAAATATACGGGAAACGTAGATACATGGTAACCATTCGTCTGGCTCGTGGCGGCTCAAAGAAGCGCCCATTTTATCATTTGACTGTTACTGATAGTCGTTCAGCTCGCAATGGCCGTTTTATCGAGCGCATTGGTTTTTTTAACCCTGTTGCTCGTGGTCAAGAAGAGCGTCTGCGTGTTGACTCAGAACGCTTGACCTATTGGGTTGGTCAAGGCGCCCAAGTTTCTGATCGTGTTGCTCAGTTGGTTAAAACCGCTGCTAAAGCTGCCGCTTAAGTCGAGTGTTGCTGACGTTATAGTATGGCTAAATCGACGACTGCGGAATCCATTGTCGTTGGGCAGCTGTGTGGCGTCTATGGCGTCAAAGGTTGGCTAAAAGTTCGCTCTTATACCCAGCCAGAAGAAAATATTTTGCATTACAAGCCGTGGTATGTAAAAACTGCCCAAGGCTTAAAAGTAATGGAAGTAGAAGAGTTTAAGGTTCGCCCGCAAGGCATAGTCGTGCATTTTGCCGGTTTGGATGATCGCGATTTGGCTGCGCAGTTAGGGCGTGCAACCATTGAAGTCGATAGGGCACTGCTACCGACTTTGGGGGATGGTGATTACTATTGGCACCAGCTCGAAGGTTTAGCGGTTATTTCGGAGTGGCAAGGTTCGGTGCGATTGGGAGTGGTCGATCGTTTGTTGGAGACCGGTGCAAATGATGTGCTGGTGGTGAAACCAGACTCCGATAGCATTGACGACCAGGAGCGACTGGTACCCTACGTGTTGGGGCAGTATGTAACCCGCGTGGACTTGGCGTCTCAAGAAATTCATGTTGTTTGGGATCCCGAATTTTAGCTTCTCGTATCACGTTGAGGCTTAGCGGAATAAACAGAGAGCCCGATATGCATGTTGCCGTGGTAACGCTGTTTCCGGAAATGTTTGAAGCCATCAGCTCCTACGGAGTAAGTGGTCGCGCAGTGGAAAGAGGCATTTTACAACTGAGGTGCATTAATCCTCGGGAGTTCGCCTCAGATCGACATCGGACGGTGGATGATCGCCCCTATGGCGGTGGCCCAGGAATGGTGATGTTAATCGAGCCGCTGAAGTTGGCGGTCGAAGCCGCTCAGGCTTGGTTAGAAGATGCTACAGGTGAAGCTGGGCAAGTCGTCTACCTTTCCCCCCAGGGGCGCAAGTTGGATCAAACGGGTGTTTTTGGTTTGAAGCAGCAAGGCAACTTGGTGTTGATTGCGGGTCGTTACGAAGGGATAGACGAAAGGTTTGTCGCACATCACGTTGATGAAGAGTGGTCTATAGGTGACTACGTTGTCAGTGGTGGCGAATTACCCGCAATGGTACTCATTGATGCGATAACTCGGCTGTTGCCGGGTGCATTGGGTGATTCCGAATCGGCTGAACAGGACTCTTTTGTTGCCGGTTTACTGGATTGTCCTCACTATACGAGGCCTCCCCGTTATGACGGGCTCGCGGTGCCAGAGGTGCTGATGAGCGGAGACCATAAAAAAATTGCACGCTGGCGGTTGCAGCAGTCCCTGGGACGAACCCAGGAGCGGCGGCCAGATTTGATAGAAAAACTGCAGCTGACGGATGAGCAGCAATCTTTACTTGCTGCTTATATTGAAAGTGATGCTGCAAAATTGAATTAATCTAGATGACTAGCTGAGAAGCTACAAATTGTTGGGAGCATGCCATGAGTTCTAAGAACAAAATCATTCAGGAGCTGGAAAACGAGCAGCTCAAACAAGACGTACCTAGCTTTTCCCCTGGCGATACCGTTGTGGTTCAGGTGCGTGTAATCGAAGGTGAGCGTCAGCGTCTGCAGGCTTATGAAGGTGTTGTGATCGGTATCCGTAATCGCGGTATTAATTCCGCCTTTACTGTCCGAAAAATTTCGCATGGTGTTGGCGTTGAGCGTACTTTCCAAACTCACAGCCCACAAGTTGCTTCGATTAGCGTGAAGCGTCGTGGTGATGTGCGTCAAGCTAAGCTTTACTACTTGCGTAACTTGGCTGGTCGTGCGGCTCGAATTAAAGAAAAATTGGGTTAATGGGTTTCGCCTATTGATACACGTAAAAGCGGCTTAGGCCGCTTTTTGCGTTTCTACAGGTCTGAGTCTTCTCTTTGGTAGAGTGTGATTTCACCGTGGTTATTGTGCCTGGACTTGTATAATGCTTCGTCAGCATGCTGCACCAATTGCATGAAGCTCATAGTCACGTCGCTGGTTGCTAGCCCTATGACGATATTCATGCGCTCTGTCTCGGAAAATGAATCAGCCGCAGCACCTACATTACTCCTAATCTGTTCTGCCATTTTCAGTGCTTCAGCGTCATCTAGATTGAAATTCAGTGTTAATAATGTATCTGAGTCCCAGCGTGCGATTACGCCTCCTGGGCCTACCGCCTGACGGGCTATGGTTGCGCATGATTCAAAGTTTGTGTCGCTAAAGTCGGATGTTAAATTGATAAGGCAGAGGCAAACTTTACTGTCATGGGTTAGCTTTTGATAGAGGTTTTCAATCACTGGCGTCAGTTCTTTGCGTTCTAGTAGTCGTGTTGATTTGCTCTTTGGTTCAGCCGATTTCTCATCTGTTTTCAGAGTCGAGGTTCTTTTTCGCTGTTTAGCTCTGTTGCTCAGTATGGGTTGTGCGATCAGAAAATAACTGGCTTCTAGTAATAATATTGTCAGCCAAACAGCAATTATCCAAAAATACAAAATGTCTTTGGTGATTGCGGTGCCTACGAGTTCGATTTTTTTAATTTCGAAATCATATTGACCAAATATGTGAGGTGCCGGT
>JBNKFP010000021.1:0-20693 GCA_050289365.1 Cellvibrionaceae bacterium
CGCATAAAGGAAACCAAAGAGCCAAATCAACCATTTCGCGGGCTGTTTGGCGGAGTTAAACAAGGCATCATCCCAGTGATTTTGCGTCTTTTCTGAACGCTTCACCAACTGATTAAAAAAACGGCCAACGATAAGCGCCAAACACAATGTTGCCAGCACAACGACAAACACTTCCACAACCCACAAATAGTCACTATTGAGCACGTTCATTAAATTATCAACTTTACTTTGCGGCATCCGATTCCTCGACCTTTTGTAAAAGTTTACCAGCCTCTTGCCACGCTGCTGACGCTTGCAATGCTGCCATATCAGGAGTCATTAGGGGCTTACTGGAACGCAAAGCGGACAATGTATCCGCAATTGGCCATTGTTCTCGCTCTAGCCACATCAATACATCTTGAGCCTTTGCCGGAGCATTGCACACCAGTATCGCATCACAACCCGCGGCCAATGCCGCTTCGGCGCGAGCTACGTGATCACCCACAATCGAAGCCCCTTCCATAGAAAGATCATCACTGAAAATAACGCCATTGAAGCTTAACTTTTGACGTAATACAGTCTGCAACCAATATGGTGAGAAGCCGACGCTTTGCTCATCAATTAAAGGAAAACGAATATGGGCCGGCATAACGGCACCCGCCAGTGGCAACAATTGGGTAAATGGCACCAAATCTGTGGCGCAAACCTCGTCATATTCTCTAAAGTCGACCGGTAACGCGTGATGACTATCCGCCTTGATTGCCCCATGCCCAGGAAAATGCTTGAGGGTTGCGGTCATACCCGCATCGGTCATGCCGCGAATATAGGCCTTACCCAAAGCAACAACTGTAGCCACATCATCACTGAACGAGCGATCACCTATGACGTCACTGAAATGCTCATCAACATCAACGACCGGCGCAAAACTGATGTCTATATCAATTGCCCGCAATTCTGCCGCCATCAGCCAACCTAATTTATGTGCAGCAAAAAGCCCTTTAACGCTATTTTGTTGGTAGAGTTTGCCAATTTTTTGGAGGGACGGCAGGCGGCTGAAGCCGTTGCGAAATCGCTGAACTCGCCCTCCTTCTTGATCCACACACAAAACCAATTCACTGCGCACACCTCTAATGTCAGCAATCAATTGGGCCATTTGTTCTACCGATTGGAAATTACGACTGAAAAAGATGACGCCGCCAACGTAAGGATTGGCCAGTACAGAACGCTCTTCAGGTGTTAAAGACTTTCCTTGCAAATCCAATACTAGGGGTCCGAGCATAGAATCACTCCTTAGACAAAACAAGCGCTGACCGAGGGGCGACCAACATTCCCGCGAGAGCATCCACTAAATATATGGTGGTACCCTGCATATCTGTATTGTGCTGCTGATTTTCGCGCAATATCACTTGCAGTGATTCAAAACTGCCAATCGTAAAGATACAGGCGCCCAAAATAAAATTTATGCGCCAATAAAATTCTATTGCATCGAGGTGCGGAGCAGCTCGTTTCAACCAATCAATATAATGGTTATAGGTCGCTCCAAAGTGATCGTTTAAATATTGACGCAAATGATCCTGGGACTGAGTATAAGCCAAACCCAGCAACCGCATAAATTTCTCGGGTTTATCATCAAGCGCGGAAATCGACGTTGCCAGGGACTCCAATAAAATACGCAGCAGGTCCTCTGCCGAGGGTGCAGCCTTAGGCTGTAGGCTTGCCTCCATAAGACGCAAGCGCTGATCCAATTCTCGACAAAAAGGCGTCAAAAAATGACTGAACACCGCTTGAATAAGCGATTTTTTGCTTCCGAAATGATAATTGACCGCGGCTAAATTAACGTCGGCCATACCTGTAATTGTGCGTAAAGACGTTTCTGCAAAGCCCCTTTCGGCAAACAAAATTGTCGCAGCTCGTAGAATCCGATCTACCGTTTCACCATTTGCCATCAACCGAACCATCTTAGCTCCAAGAAGGCGCAAAAATACGCGTTAAAGCGCGAGCTTGTCAAGGAAGAGCCAAGCAGGATCGGCACTCCCAACAACAGTAAAGGCTATCCATCATTATATTTTTGCAATAGATTTTTTTTACTCATATACATGTGTTTTTATCGCCCTTATTTCTAGAGAACGTATACTTAACCGCCAATCGGTATATTTATTTACTATAAATATCAAACAGTTAGAAAACCCTCAGGGTTTTAACCCAGCGAATATTTTGTTTCGATTCAAATTACGCTCGTCGCCTACCAGAGGCAAAGTTACAATCTTGTGATAGGTTAAATTTTAACCCACTATAAAGTTGAGGCAGGCAAAATGGCATCGCAGCACCCGCAAATCGGCTTTTGGTATGTGGATCCGCAAGATGATTCACTTTTCGAAATAGTCGCCATCGATGAGAACTTTGGCACGATAGAAATCCAGTTTGATAATGGCGACATTGATGAATTGGAATTTGAGCAATGGGACAATAATCAATACCTCGCATCAAGCTCTCCAAATGACCCGGCTGCCGCCTATGGCATGACATCAGACGACAGCTGGGACGATGATTTCGCAGAAGATATGAATTATCTCGAAAGAGACACCGGAAAATTGGATCTCGATAGCTACCCTGATTTTGACGACTTAATCTAAGCTCCGCCCTTCGCGCTATTTAACCTTTTCTTCGCGGCACATGCTCAAGCGCCCCCCAAGTGTGTGCTTTTCCCTCGACTTATTATCAACTCCCCTGTAAATCTTGTATTGCATAAATATTTTTACTGTATATAATCACATGTACTGTATATACTAACAGACTCACAATATCGAATGCGCTTTAACCTATGTGCGGCTTTGTGAGTAATTTAAACCACATGTGATGTATACCAAGGTTATGGGGACTGGAAATATGAGCAAACTAACGCCGAGTCAACAGCGTGTATTGGATTTGATAAAATCTCAAATGGAAGAAACTGGTTGCCCTCCAACTCGAGCAGAAATTGCCAAAATCTTGGGTTATCGATCTGCTAACGCTGCTGAGGAGCACATTAAAGCGCTGGCCAAAAAAGGCGCTATTGAAATCATAGAAGGTGCATCCAGGGGCATAAGGTTGCCAGAGAAAGAGAGAGGTATTCCTCTTATCGGGCGCGTCGCAGCGGGTAATCCTATTCTCGCAGAAGCACATGTAGAAGATTACATTCCGATCCCTGAACAATTTTTTCACCCGAGAGCGGACTATTTACTGACGGTTCACGGAATGAGCATGAAGGATGCAGGCATATTGGATGGGGATCTTCTTGCCGTGCACAGCACCAATCAGGTTCGCAATAACGATATTGTTGTAGCTCGAATCGAAGATGAAGTGACAGTAAAGCGCTTTCGTCGGGAACGCAATCGCTCTATTGTCGAACTGTGGCCAGAGAATCCAGATTTCGATGTCATCACGGTCGATTTAAGAGATAACGAATTTTCTATCGAAGGCCTCAGTGTAGGCGTTATTCGCAGGAGTTAAGTTATGCACATGAATCAACTTGGACAAGCTGTGCAAAATAGACCGGCTTTTGTGCAGGAAGAACGAGTATCCGGGTTAACCGAGATGATATTGGCTCAGAGCCAAGACCTATCAATGATATTACCGTCGCTTGCATATTTAACCAACCAACATAAAGACCGCTGGCTGACTTGGATATCCCACTCGCCAAAAATAGACCGACGTCAGCTCGAGCATTATGGTTTTAACTTGAAGCATCTACGGATTATTCACGTGAAAGATGCCGAGCACGCTTTTTGGCTATTCTGGGAGGCACTGACGGAAGGCAATAGCCACACCGTTATTGCTACCATTGACGGGCTAGACGCCAGACAAACAACTCAGTTGGAACGCGCCGCTCATGTGGGAGCCTGTGTTGGTTTGCTACTCAAAAGTCGGCACACACCCGCGCACTGAGTTTCTGCGGCCCTGGTACAAGGCACATAAGGCGCAGTTAGATTTTTTAGTGGATCAGGTTGGAATCACCGACGATGTCATCCAGATCCGTTGCACTTTCATCACTATCCGATTCATCATTCATTTCGGCTACGGCGTCTAACCCAGCCTCAATCATGATCTTGGCGATATCAAAGCGAGCTTGATCTAGATAGTAAGAAGATTCCTCAGAAAACTTTATGGTAACTAAAGGTGCGCTGTCAGCCTCATCGGCTCTCCGTAACGCCACTTCGCCACTTTCTAACTCAACAATTTCATAGAAGGCGGCTTCATCATTCAAAGACATAAATACCTACGTTGGACTTGAAAGCCAAGCTTTCATTTCATTTAATTTGGTCGACCCTAACCACTCCAAACTTATGCGCCCTAGATGGCCAGGTCTCCGCATAAGGCTCTCACATTGGCCAGCATCATAGTGGGTGTCGAGCACTATTTTCCTCCAAATACAGGCAAGCGGCTCGGCCCATCTTACTCCGCGGACAACTATTTTTCCATTCTGCGAACGGTGGCCCTCGCTCTTATAGCTCAATACTCTTGCGCTTGATTTCTATGCCGCTCTATCATGGTTTTCAACTTGACAATGAGAACTTCCAGCTCACTTAGACTGAGTAAGTTTTCCCATTGCTCTGGAAGCCCATTTTGGCTACTGGCAATAATCTTCAGTGTCTCGACGCTCTCGATTGACTCAGTGGCATCGCTAGCAAACATGGGGCTTTGAATGGCGTCATCTTGATTCTTACAAAGCCGAACTAAATTCAATTGATTCACTAAAATGGCCACGGGCGCTTCCGCATCCGCTGCGGAATTCAGTAGATCCCGTGCGCTATCACTATCTATCCGTTGCAATTGGGTTTCTAGGGTCGCAAAGTTCAGCGCTTCAACTTGAATATTTTTGGATCGACTGCCACTGAGCTCATGGAGATAAAAGGACATAGCCAATTCGAGCTGCAACAAACATGAAGTCAGCATTAGCGTCTCCGCGCCAGCGCCATTAGCTTGGTTGCGTGCGGAATTAAGCAGTGATTCCGCAGCAAAAATATGCTGCGAAACACGGCGCGAAAGCTTAGACGCCAACACCAATTAGCTACCTTTTTTAGTCGTCGTTTTCTTGGCAGAACTTTGCACTTCCCACTTCCCTTTCGCGTAAAAAGCCTTCCAGCCAGTGGGCTTACCGTCGAGTTCGGACTGCACATACTGCTCTTTTGTCTTTCTGCTATAGCGAATGACAGTCGGATTACCATCGTCGTCCTTTACAGGTGCACGCAATAGGAAAGCGTATTTCACATCCAATTGATCTTTATGCGGCAAGATTTCTTTGACGAGCGGTGCACGGGTTTCGCGGTTTTTAGGAAACTGGCTCGCAGCTAAAAACAACCCGGATGCCCCATCCCGCAGAATGTAGTGGTCATCAACCTTATCGCACGCGAGCTCAGGCATGGGAATTGGGTCCATTTTGGGGGGCGCTGCTTCACCATTTCGCAAGAGCTTGCGAGTATTTTTACAATCTTCATTGACACAGCCGAAGTATTTACCAAAACGTCCGGTTTTCAGCTGCATTTCACTGCCGCATTTGTCACATTCAAGCACCGGGCCCTCATATCCCTTCAGCTTAAATGTACCCTTTTCAACAACATAGCCAGCACAATCGGGGTTATTTCCACACACATGCAGCTTGCGGCTTTCATCGAGCAGATAACTGTCCATTGCGGTATTGCAGATCGAACAACGGCGCTTGTTGCGCAATTGTTTGGATTCCGCTTCCTCATCCGTATCGACGTCTACTGCTTCATCTCCCGGAACGAGATTCATGGTGTTTTTACAGCGCTCTTTCGGAGGCAGGGCGTAACCGGAACAACCGAGAAATACGCCGGTACTGCCGATACGAATCTGCATTTTGCGGCCGCACTTTTCACATACAATGTCTGTTTCAGTTGGGACATTACCGCGCATCCCAAATTCAGACCCCTGAGCCTTAGTCAATTTATTCGAAAAATCTTTGTAAAAATCGTTAAGTAAATCTTGCCAATTTTTCTCCCCTTCAGCGACGCTATCCAGCGATTGCTCCATATTGGCGGTAAAGCCAAAGTCCATTAAATCACTGAAACTTTCGACCAATCGCTCCGTTACTACATCGCCCATTTTGTCGGCGTAAAAGCGGCGATTCTGGACATGAACATAGCCGCGCTCTTGGATGGTGGAAATGATGGCTGCGTAAGTCGAAGGTCGACCTATACCACGCTTTTCCAATTCTTTAACCAAACTTGCCTCGGTATAACGCGCAGTTGGCTTGGTAAAATGCTGGGTGGGCTGAAGTTCGTGTAGCTCAAGGAGTTCCCCTACTTTCACATCGGGAAGTAAACCATCATCGTCCTTTTTGATTACCGGTGGTGACACTTTGAGATAGCCGTCAAAGCGAACAACACGGCCTTTGGCTTTCAGTTGGTAGTCACCTGCGCCTACGGTTATTGTGGTACTGGTAAATTCCGCAGGCGTCATCTGACAGGCGACAAACTGCTGCCAAATCAAACTGTATAGTCGCTCCGCGTCCCGGTCCATACCCGCCAAATGATTCGGCAGAATCGACACATCGGAAGGCCGAATCGCCTCGTGAGCTTCCTGTGCCCCCTCCTTACTGGAGTAGACATTCGGTTTGGCTGGCAAATAAGCTTTACCATAGTTACTTTCTATATATTGACGACACGTTTCCACTGCATCCGCACTGAGATTAGTCGAATCGGTTCTCATATAGGTAATGTAACCGGCTTCGTACAGGCGCTGAGCCATCATCATGGTTTTCTTGACGCCGAAACTCAATCGAGTGCTCGCAGCCTGCTGCAACGTTGAAGTGATAAACGGTGCCGATGGTTTTGATGACGTGGGCTTGTCTTCACGAGCAACCACTTTATATTCCGATCCCTCTAGATCCGAAACAGCTTTCTGGGCCTGCTCGGCATTTTTGGGTTCAAAATTAGATTCTTTGAATTTCTTGACATCGTATTTCACCCGCTCTTGTTTTTGGGTGTCCAGCAAAGCGGAAAGATTCCAGTACTCTTCAGGCACGAACGCTCGAATCTCTTTTTCTCGCTCAGTGATCAAACGCACCGCGACCGACTGAACTCGTCCGGCGGAGAGTCCCCGAGCCACTTTTTCCCAAAGCAGCGGCGACACCATATATCCGACTATACGGTCCAAAAACCGGCGCGCCTGCTGCGCATTTACCCGAGCAATATCCAAACGTCCAGGCTTTTCAAAGGCCTGTGTAATTGCGGTTTTGGTGATTTCATTGAAGACAACTCGACGGTATCGGTTTTCATCTCCGCCAATCGCTTCGCGCAAATGCCAAGCGATGGCTTCTCCTTCGCGGTCCAAATCCGTTGCCAGATAGATTTCGTCGGCATTCTCTGCCAGCTTGCGAAGCTCCTCTACGACTTTTTCTTTTCCTGGCAATATCTCATAGTGAGCCTGCCAATCGTTGTATGGGTCAATCCCCATGCGACGAATCAATTGTTCTTTTGCCTTGCGGCTCTTATGTTCCAGCTTTTCTTCTGGGGTCATTTTCCGCGTCTTCGCCGCTTCCGCTGCTCTGGCCTTAGTATCTACAGGTTTGCCAGAACCACTGGTGGGTAAGTCGCGAATATGACCAACGCTGGACTTCACAACGAATTGACTTCCCAAATACTTGTTAATGGTCTTCGCCTTTGCAGGCGATTCCACAATTACCAGTGCTTTCCCCATTCTGTGCCTATTCGATTCAGTAGTATTGTAAGTGGCTTATCTCCAGCTTGAACTGCTTAAAAAAGCAGCACCTCCACCACCAGAGTCGAGCATATCAAGTGCTTGAGCAACACTTTGACATATTCGGAGCGCATATATAAGTCTTGATGATGCGGAGGTCAAGTCATAAATGGAATGCGCTTACATCGTCCCCCTGTGTCTCACGCTATCATAGCGAGGTTTTGGAGGTCCTCATTAGAGACTGCCATGACACTGTTTTTACTCGCTTTTTTATACAAAAAAGCAATAACTACGAGCGCTTCTAACATCAATTTATAGAAGCTGAGCTAAATTTTTGCAAACCGCTATATTTAAAGGATTGGAAAATTGTTCTGCAACCGGCTCGAGAGTCACGGGAAATTAAGGCGTTGATGGAGAGCAACCCCTCCATTTCTCTACGAGCGGTATTATATGAACGATTTTATCGGTAATTGTGATCCCAATTTCGACCCCTAACCAATGAATTCACTAAGCGGACTGATTCTCTTTTTAATCTTGATATTCGGCTCACTGATGATCGTATCGCTCGTCAATCAGCTACAAACTCGCCATCGCCTGATACACCAGAAAATCGGGCAATTGCGCCGTCGCCTTGACGAACTGGAAGAGATCTGCGCTGCAATCGAGCCCTTATTGGAATCGGTACTGGTCCCCAAAGTGATAAACGATGAGGTGCAACGGCTCATCGATAGCATTTTACAACTGGATCCATCCGCCAACTTTGTCGAGATAAAAAGAGATAACGCCAATACGCTGGCAGATAGACTGAACGCAGAGCTACGAACTCAACCGTTCTATCGCGCATTAGGCAGCGATGCCAGCATCGCTCGACACAAATACTACCTCACGGAAACGGCTCGTATCATTCGCCGTGTCTATGCTCAGGGACGATTACAAAGTGCTGAGCTGGACAGCTATCTTCTCGAGTTGTCATGGGCGCATTTAATGGTGGACGTCATATCCAACGTGGTTCAGGGTCATAAAGCGGTTAATCGCAACGATGTTACGGTGGCCTACGGCTATTACCGCAAAGCCCAAAACATGTTAATTTCATCGAATTTAACAGATGAGCGAAGGCATCGTTTCATACGCGAATTAGGCGAAATCTTTAGTGGCAAGCGTCTGGCGATATCGAGTGATCTCATGCCGGAAAGCGAATTCAATCCCACCAAAAAACCACACTTCAACTTAAACGAAGGCGCAGCAGATAGTACGGCTTAAGACGACTTGGCTGGTGTTGTGAGCTCCGCCAAGACCTGACAAATTACTTGTAATTCGGCCTGCCCTCCTTTTTCAGCCCAACCACAAAATACACCGGTTTGTTCTGCCACCACTCTGTCTACATCCTGCGGCAATTGCAGCAAGAGATCATGCAATTGCTGTTCAACATCTGCGCTGGGCCTATTTTGATCGAGCCACTGCCAGTATTTTGCAATATGCAAACCGTGCTCATAAGATTTGCGCAGCAGCCCCCAGGTTCTAATATTTTTGGACTTCCCCTGCCAAGGGTGTTCATAGGCTGCAAGGGGTTGGCCCTGTTCACTGAGAAGGCGTACTCGCAGCCCTTGAACGGCAGCTTCACGGCGTAAACTGGCGATTCGCTGTTGGCGTTTAGAAGGTTGTAAGAGCAATACCGGCCCCAGCATCATTGCTACAGCAAACAGGATAAAGACGATGGCTAATGTCGACATAGGTCATTTAGGTTCTGAGTGTGAATACATTGCCTCAGGGAAATAAGGCGTCCGATTGTTTAAGCTTACAGGTTACATTGGTTTTGCTATTGACAGCCAATCAGCGCTACTATCACGTACTGTAGATCTGGCTTTTGATCTTACCCGAGCGCACTGCACAGCACACAAGGAGATTCATTATGGCTTTATATAAACACATACTCGTCGGCTTAGACCTTTCCGAAGAGTCAAAACAAGTTCTAGACAAGGCTGAACTTCTCGCTGAAACGCACCAAGCAAACATTAGCTTAATCCACGTCATCGAACCCCTAACCTTTGCCTATGCTGGCGATTTACCAATAGATCTCAGTGATACGCAACAAATTCTGCAAGACCGCGCCCAAAAATCCTTAAGTGAATTAGCGTCCAAAATGCGTTCAAAAGCAGTGAGCGCCGAAATCCAAATTGGCCAAACTGCTCTGGAACTTCATCAAAAAGCAGAAGAAATCGGCGCGGACTTAATTGTGGTCGGCAGTCATGGCCGCCATGGGATTGCGCTTTTGCTCGGGTCAACCGCATCCGGTGTGATACACGGTGCGACTTGCGACGTTCTTGCCATTCGGATTTAAACACCATACAAAACAGCCGAAAGTTATTAGCTCAACCATTTTTTAGGAGTTCCAATTCCTCCCATCGTGCGTAGGCTCGCTGCAAGTCTGCCTCGGTAGAGGCAAGATCTGTATTGAATTGGTTGATCTTCTCTGCGGAATTAGCATAGAAGTCCGGGGAACACATTTCCTGCTGATATCGACCCAGTGATTCTTCCAAACGCTCGATTTTCTCTGGCAGTGCATCCAATTCGAGTTGTAATTTATAGCTCAGCTTCTTAGCCCCTGTTTTTTTTGCAGGTACAACTATTGACTCTACCTTGGGCGTGTCAGCAAGTTTGCTAGAAGCGGTACTGATCTTGGGTGTTTCTGTGACGTCTTTCGGTACGTCTTTATCAGGCCAAATACCGCCTTGTCGAATCCAATCTTGATAACCGCCAACATACTCGGACAAACGACCGTTGCCCTCAAAGCCAATAGTACTGGTTACCACATTGTCCAAAAACTCCCGATCGTGGCTCACCAGCAACAAGGTTCCCTGGTAGTTTATGAGCAAGTCTTCGAGAAGTTCGAGTGTTTCCGCATCAAGGTCATTGGTCGGTTCGTCCATAACCAAGCAATTCGCCGGCTTACTGAACAATTTTGCCAGCAGCACTCGATTCCGCTCGCCACCAGACAAGACTCGCAAGGGCGTTCGCGCGCGCTCGCCGGTAAACAAAAAATCGTTGAGGTAGCCAATAATGTGCTTGTTTTTACCATCAATCTCAATAAATTCGCGGCCTTCGGCGATGTTATCCACGGCATTGAGGTTCAGATCCAACTCATCCCGTAACTGATCGAAATAGGCAATGGATAATTTGCTCCCCTGCTTGACCTCCCCCGACTCTGGCTGTAAATCACCAATCAACAATTTCAAAAATGTCGTTTTGCCAATGCCGTTAGGACCGATCAAGCCGATTTTATCGCCGCGGAGAATGGCACAACTGAAATCGTCGATAATGGTTTTGTCTTGCCAAGCAAAATTGACATGCTTGAATTCCGCAACCAATTTACCCGAACCACTGTCTTGGGCAATGGCCATTTTCGCTTGCCCTAAACGCTCACGCCGCTGGGAGCGCTCCTTACGCAACTCTTTTAGAGCGCGTACCCTACCTTCATTTCGGGTGCGGCGAGCTTTGATACCCTGTCGAATCCAAACCTCCTCCTGTGCCAGTTTTTTATCAAATTCTGCGTTGCGTTTCTCTTCATCCGCTAACTGCTGCTCTCGGAAGGTAAGGAAACTGGTGTAATCTCCTTGCCAAACGCTCATCAGCCCCCGATCCAATTCGCCGATACTGTTGGCAACTTTACGTAAAAAAGCTCGATCATGCGTCACAAACACCACTGCACCGGTAAAGTCCAAGAGTTGTTTTTCAAGCCATTCAATAGCAACGATATCCAAATGGTTAGTGGGCTCATCCAGCAACAGCAGGTCCGGCCGCGAAACCAAGGCTTTTGCCAGGGCTGCACGTCGCCGCCAACCACCGGAAAGCTGGCTCATGCACAGAGCGCCATCCAATTCCAAACGAGTGAGGACCTGTTCAATTTGGTTTTGCACCGTCCACCCGTCAGCGACTTCAATACGCTGCTGGATTTCACCCAGTTCAGCCAATATGGATACGTCCATACTCTCACTTAAAGCCGCGTAACGAGCCAAATCAGCCCCCAGTTGCTCGAGGCCACTGGCCACATAGTTGTAGACCGAGATTTTCTCTTGTTCCGGCAGATTTTGATTGAGACTGGCTATACGACAATTGGGCTCACGCCAAATCCCACCACCATCAGCGTCGACCTGTCCTTCGAGCACTTTCAGCAAAGTGGACTTGCCTACACCGTTCCGCCCCACCAAACATAGGCGATCGCCCTTTTGGATGAGCAGATTGAGCTTGTCAAACACAATTTGTTGACCATAGTGCAACTGCAAGTTATCTATCTTAATTAAATTCATATAGCCTCAATATTGGGTTTCTTCGCCTCGTTTGCATAGGCCCTCAGCTAGAGAGAAAAGCCTATGTAGGCCAAAGCTGGCGGCATCTTGCCCGAAAAAGCCATAAAACTTCAATATTTATTCCAAAGCCAAACTGGCAAATAGGCAAATAGTAAGCAAAACTAAGTGAATGAGTGTCTTACCCTGTATGAGTCAACCTATGTTGTAGGCACTCATACCATTCTTCGTTGTAATCAAACGATATAACCCAATTACAAGTTCGAGATGTCAAGAATATGCGCTGTAATCGATTTAGCCGTTATTTAACCCATACAGGTATTTGGTTAAGTCTGTTTATCACGCCCCTCACTTTATCGGCTGCGACAGATTCGGAATCCACCTTAGCCAGCCAGAGATTTCATTACCAGAAAGCCAAAACCGCTCTGGCGAAAAACAACATAGCCGAATTCAAACAGCACCTCGAACAGCTGGACAGCTACCCGCTTAAGCAATATCTTGAATTTGCTCAAATTCGCAACCAGTTTGAAACACTACCTTATGCGGCCATTGATGAATTCCTCGGTACCTATAGTGGCTCGTTTTTGGAGGCACGATTAAGGGCCAACTTCCTCTACTTTTTGTCGAGCCGCGAATACTGGCCTGAATTTCTCAAATACTATCGTGACGAAATCGCTAACCTAGAGTTACGCTGTCATTATTTGCATGCTCGAATCAAGAGCGGCGATACCTCTGCCTTGATTGAGACTCAAACACTGTGGAATGTCGGAAAATCGCGCCCCAAGCAGTGTGACCCCCTGTTTAAAACCTGGACCGCTGCAGGCCAGATGACTGACAGCATAGTGCTAAGCCGTATCACCAAAGCGGTTGAACGCAATGAAATTAGCCTAGCCCGCTACTTGATAAGGAAACTCAATACCCCAGAACTGCAGACACAAGCCAAAATGCTTCTGGATGTCCACCGCAAACCGCAATTGGTTGCTCAGCGAGCCTTATTTGCGAGTCACGATGAAATGACACAGCACATTATCGCTCATGGAATCAAACGGCTGGCCAAAACCAAACCCCTTGACGCGCTCTATCACTGGGAGCTATACGAAGCCCAGCAAATCTTTCCCCAAGCTATGATTCGGGACACTAAATTAGCCATAGTGAAGCGCTTGATTCGTAGGGGCCACGGTCAGGAAGCTCAAAATCTTCTGAACTACTCCAGAAGTCTGCGTGAGCAGGATTTGGTTGAAGAATTGGCCCGCGAGGCCCTTACTGAACAAGATTGGCCACGACTGGCCGAGACACTGCACTTACTCGACAGTGAACGCCTAGGCACCGATCGCTGGCAGTATTGGGCAGCACGTGCCCAAGAAGAACTAAAGCAACCGATTGCCGGCTTCACCAGCGCCACGGAAATTTACCAGGCTTTGGCTCAAAACCGCAGTTTTTACGGTTTTCTAGCCGCAGATAAGCTCAAGCAGTCCTATTCACTGGTCGATGAAACCGCAACCATTGAGCCAGAACTGAAAGAACAAGTCGCGCAACTGGGCGGCATGCAAAGAGCTTATGAACTGTGGCTCACCGGCAATACAACCGAAGCAAAAGCAGAATGGTTACACCTGTCCAACAAGCTCGATGACCAACAACTGCTTGCGGCAGGTCAGCTCGCTCGGGATTGGAACTGGTACAACACTGGCATACAAGCCATGATTAGCGGTAATCTGTGGAATCAGCTGACCGTGCGCTTTCCCCTTGCATACCGGGACGAAGTTTACCGAATCGCCAGTGACACCCAGGTTGATGCAACACTTATCTATGCCATCGCTCGACAGGAAAGCGCTTTCGATGTAGAAGCCCGTTCGCCTGTCGGCGCGCTTGGTTTAATGCAATTAATGCCGCAAACAGCGCGCTTTACCGCGCAGAAAAGTGGAATCAAACACGGTAAAAATGGTCAATTGTTGAATGCCGAACACAACATGCTACTGGGTAGCCACTACCTAAACCATCTCCTGCAAAAATTCAGCGGCAATCGCGTTCTCGCCGCTGCAGCCTACAATGCCGGACCTCACCGGGTCGACGGTTGGCTGAGCAAAGAAGGCAAACAGCGACCAGTTGACATTTGGATCGAAACCATTCCTTTTAAAGAAACCCGTCAATATGTTCAGAACATTCTGTGCTTTTCCGTCATCTACGGATATCGACTGGGGGTTCCCACGGCATTTATATCCGAGGAAGAAGCAAATCGTTTTCTGTGAGCTATTCTTAACATACTCACTTAAAAGTTCGCATTTAGAAAGGATCAGCCCATGAGAGAACCTGTCGCGGCATCAGAATCCAATGCTTCCGATTGGTCACATGTTCATGAAACGATTAACATGCTCTATGTCGCGGTATGTCAGATAGAGGCCACACTCAGTGACAGCCACAGCTCAGTAGAAACACTGACCGGCTCATTTACACGCCTTGCGGCGCACACCAATGACGTTAGCAATCAAATACAAGACCTTACCGAAGTCCATCAACTGGACCAGTTCAAATCCGATATAGCCGATACTGCCGCGGAAATGAACAGCAATATCAGTGCCTCTATCCGAGCCTTTCAATTCTATGACCGTATCTGCCAACGGCTGGATCATGTAGCCCGATCCCTGGAAAAAGTTAGCTCCGTAATTGGTGATGAAAATCAAATTCATGAGCCAACAGCGTGGCAATCCATACAGCAAGCCATCAAGAACAGCTACACAATGGAAGCAGAGCGCATTATGTTTGAATTTATTATGCGCGGTGGCTCGATTGAGGAAGCCCTGAAGATATACCGCCACCAATTTGCTTTGGAATCCGAACCTCAGGATGATTCCGGGGATGAAATAGAGCTTTTTTAATCCCATTTTGGGGGATTTATGGCAACACTTTCACCGCTGTTTGCACGTCAGCCGATTTTTAATAAAAATTTTGAAACCGTTGCCTATGAACTTTTGTTTCGAGGCAGTGCCGACAACAGCGCAACATTTATCGATGGAGACCAAGCCTCTTCTCACGTATTGGTTTACGCTTTTGGCCAAAATCGCGTGGAAAATGTCATCGGTAAACACCCCGCTTTCATCAACTTTACCCCCCAACTTTTGGTTTATCCCCCGCCACTGCCGCCCGACCAGTTGGTCATTGAAGTGCTTGAGTCAGTCAAGCCGGACAAACACATCTTGGAAGGCATAAAGAAACTCAAAGGCATGGGCTACAAAATCGCGTTAGATGATTTCTTCATCAACAAAGAAACCAAGCAGCTGCTGAGCTACGCCGATATTATTAAAATTGACGTCCTGGCTCTCACCCAAGAAAAACTCCAAAAATACGTCACTTTTTTGAAGCCACTGGGTTTGACTCTCCTGGCAGAAAAAATCGAAACTCATGACATGTTTCGTCAATGTGTGGACTATGGCTTTGAATTATTTCAAGGGTACTTTCTCGCTAAACCTCAAATCATTGAAGGCATTAAAGTCTCCGAGAGCAAACAATCCATACTGCGTTTGCTGAGCACCATCATGGCGACAGATGTTCATTTAAAAGACGTGGTGGATGCTTTAGCCACAGATCCGCGCTTAAGCTATCGTATACTCAAGATCATCAATTCAACGGCATTTCACGTTCCATGCGAAATACACTCGCTGAATCAAGCCGTTACAATGCTAGGACTGACTCAAATTCGAAACTGGGCTGCATTTCTATTGATGACCAGTGAGAACAGTGACAAGCCCAAAGAACTCAGTTTACTCAGTATGACGCGGGCGAAGTTCTGCGAACTGATCGCATCGGAGCTCGGCAATAAAAATTTGGCTGAAAGCTGCTTCACTGCGGGTCTACTGTCGACTTTCGATGCATTTTTAGACATTCCAATAGCGGAGTTGGTCGAGCAATTGGGCCTCGCCCGTGAAATCTCCGAGGGGATCCTGACAAATCAGGGAGACATTGGGGAAATTCTAGAATTGGTTATCAGTTACGAAAGAGTTCAGTGGCATAGATTGCCCGAGTTGCCGTTAGTGAAAAGCGGCGCAATCAACGAACAAACGCTTAACCAACACTATATGGACGCATTGCAGTGGTCTATGACCGCATTAGAGTCTTTTTAGACCGCAAAACACGTCCTTAGCGCCCCTTTTGAGCAACAAATGCCAACAGTTGCTGAGCGTCAAACGGCCAATCTAGCTCCTCACCGGAATCGCTACAGTGCAACACGGGAATACGTATACCGTAGCTATTGAGCAGGCTGTCGTCATCGGCAATTTCCACAGGCTGCCAATCCAAACTGACCTGAGTACCGCATTCGTTTAAAAGACTTTCAGCGAGTTCACATAAATGGCAACCGCTGGTACCAAACAACTTATAGTGGGGCATGAGGAAGGTCTTAATCAGTAAGAAGGACAGGTAATTTTAAGCGGTATGCCTTGGTGATTCAATTATCAGCGCAAACCGGTCACCGAAGCGAAGCTCAGATCGCGCCGTCAACGCTAAACGAATGAACGCACAAAATCACCTGCATACTGTGACCAAGGGTGCTTGGGATGAGTTTGTTGCGCAACCCATTCCGTTAAGTCCGCAACCAAACTCCGGGGTTGGCCCAAGGTGTCGGTGAATTGCTTAGCGTAGTCGAGCTTGCTGAGAAAATGATCTGCTGCAGGCCCTGCGATTAAGGGACGCTCTGGCTGGCTGTCAACCGTATCAACCAGACTACGCTCCATGACCGTTTTACTCCAATTGATATCAAATGTATCAATTTCACTTGAATCAAAGTCCAAGCCCATCGCGGCCTGCACCGCGCTGTCCATATC
Organism: Cellvibrionaceae bacterium; assembly: GCA_050289365.1. Classification (GTDB taxonomy): domain Bacteria; phylum Pseudomonadota; class Gammaproteobacteria; order Pseudomonadales; family Cellvibrionaceae; genus JBNKFP01. Next base: position 16,793 of record JBNKFP010000021.1, read on the forward strand.
GCCACTAAAGAAAAATTCAGATATGTCGCCCGCTTGCACAAGGAGTTCATTGATGGAATGCAATTCTTCCTCATCCAGCTCACCCACTACTGAAAATTCGAAATTGGAATATTGCTGCCCACGTTGAACCAATTCGCCTTCACCGGTTTTCGTTGATGAAAAATTCGCCAAACCGGCCTTGCCCACAGACATTTTAACGGTCACCAGATCTCCGTCTTGAGTCTTCAAATTGAAATCAAACGAGCGCTGTTCGCTGACACCGTAACCATATTCCTCGGTACGACCACCTTGGTGCATTTTGCCTGCTTGCCTACCGTAGACCTCACTTTGTTGGGTTCGCACTTTGGTGAACTCTTCAAGAATTTTTATGTCTCTCAGAGCTGACGACAATACCCGTCGACCGAGATGTTGTTTTAAATCTGCCGCGTCGGCCACCGTCTCAACCAACGAAACCGGTAAGGTCACAGCTTGAGCAGCCTGCGGCTCACCATTAGCAAGCACGGTCTCAGCCGGTGCTTCTAAACCGTATTTGTCTGCCAGAGCAGCTATCCCGTTTAAAACCTGATCGTGGGTCTGTCGGATTTCTTCCTGAATCTCTGGGGTAAATCCTGCCATAGCACTAAGCTGGTCAAGAGCCTGGCCATAGCCTTGTTTGAATCCATCCAAACCCGCCAGCAATCGCGATTGAAGCTCTTCAGTAGAGGCGCCATCGTTTTGATCTCGCAATAATTGCGCTTCGATGGCAGACAGTATGGCTGTGCTGTATGGGTTATTGGGCGACACCTCTGCAGCCGGCTGTTGAATGGACTCAGCAGCTTGAACACTGCTGTATGCAGCGGTCCCAGAAGACCGATTGTAAGTGACGAGGCTCGAATGGCTGGAATAGCTCAAACGGCTATCTTGGGAGCTCCACTGCAAATTCTCCGTCTTTTGGGTCACTTCCATATTCGTTGGTTTAGGCGTAAATTGGGGTAAAATCGCGGCTTTTTGCTGACATCCGCCAGAAATTGAATGAAACATTGTTACGCCCTCCACTATTGTTCTTCTAGTTATCGGCATTTTTCCTAGTAAGTTGAAGACAAATACATTATAAAAGCACTGTTTTTAATCTCACATGGACTTCAGAATTCAATTTAAGTACTGCAGCTCTGATTTCTTTCAACACTAATCAAAAGAACCTGTTATTTTGGGCACAACAACCTTGACTCTCTCAAAACAAACTCCCTTTTTGGACAGGTCTCAAACTGGTAAACCGAAAACAGACAAGCGCTGACTTTTGGTTTACTCTTTAATTTCAATTTGGAATTGCTAAGGGCAACTATGCCGGGTTTTGAGTTCAGTCAAGTCACCGATGTTGGATTGATTCGCACCAACAACGAAGACGCCGTGTTGCACAACGAGAAGTTAAATCTTTGGCTTGTTGCTGATGGTATGGGTGGACATGCGGCAGGGGAAGTTGCCAGCGAAGTCGCGAGCTTAACCATCGAATCCGCCATTGAACGAGGCGATGACCTACCCTCCGCCATCAACCAAGCTCACACAGCCATATTAGAATCAGCATCCAGTGGGGAAGGAAAACACGGTATGGGGTCTACAGTGGTAGCACTGCACAGCTCATCACAAAGTTACACTGTTGCCTGGGTTGGAGACAGCCGAGCCTACTTGTGGGGTAATTCCGAGTCAGGTCAATATCAATTAAAGCGCCTGACCACAGACCACTCTTACGTGCAAATGCTTTTCCAATCGGGACTGATCAGTGAGGAGGAAGTCAGCACCCATCCCGAGCGCAATATCATCACTCAATGTCTTGGCTCCAACGAATTAGAACAGGTCTCTGTTGACGCCGTAACCTATGAATGGCACGACCACGACTGGATTTTACTGTGCAGCGATGGGCTTACCGACGCAGTAGACGACCAAACTATTTGCGATATTCTTTACCACAGTCACGACACTCAATCTGCTGTCAATGCGCTGCTGAAAGAATCCCTTGATAACGGCGGCAAGGACAATATTTCAATTATTGTTGTCGCTCATCAGGGCAGCTTAACCAGCAAACTAAAAGATACATTTAAACGGCTTACCTCCTTTAAAAAAGGCGAACATTAACCCTCTTGGCTATAAGCTTATGAGGTCACCACCCATCAAGCTGCAACGGCTTAATCAGCCATTGGTAGACCTGATAGATGCGGAATGGCTTCATTGCCCACCGAACTACCCCACCTTAGATAATTGGTCTAGACTTAAGTCATTACAATAATCGTGAACATATCGATTCAGGTTTGATGACCGATGGGTTTTACAATTTTGGGGCACACCGGTCTATAACAATTACTGATTTGGATTTTCCGAACGCAATTGACTATCCATGTTGAGTTGCCGATTACAGGGAATTTAAGCATGAACCTACCTAGTACAACGGTTTCCATGCCGCCCTTCGAGCCGCATGGGTCTGGCTATTTTTGGCGGCCGGACATCCTTTGGCTGCATGTCGGCGCCAATACCCTCATTGCTTTCGCCTATATAGTCATTCCAATCACTTTGGTCGTGATTATCCGTAAAACCAAATACGATATCCCCCACCGAGATCTCATATACCTATTCGTAACGTTCATTGGTTTTTGCGGCTTAAGCCATGCAATAGAGATTATCACCACATGGTATCCCTATTACCTTCTTGAAGGCTGGATCAAAGCAACGACAGCATCGGTTTCCATGACGACAGCGTTGATTCTACTGGCAAAAGTTCCCGACATTATTAAGACCGAGGCAACCTTCGAAAAATTAAAAAAAGCGGAAAATGAATTGCTTGCCCTGGAGGCGCGAATAAATCAAATGAGTTCGGTATATCAAGCCTCTTTGGGCCGAGAAAACCGTATCACTCAGTTAAAGGTAGAGGTGAATAAAGAACTGGAGAAGCAAGGTTTAGAGCATCGCTACACCGTATACGAAGGCAATCGCTGATGCCCGTACGGTACTTTTTTTACATTTTTGGAGGAATGTTCTTTTTCGGTCTTTTCGCATACTCCTATAAAACCTACCATCAAGTTGAAATCAAGATCGCTGCACTGTCTTATATTGACGACAAACTGATTGATCAAAAGCGCTTTCTAATTGAAATTGAGCAAAGACAAAGCAAGCTTGGGGACAGCACAACCGGATCAAAACAATTCATTCGACGTATCGAATCCTTTTTTGATTTTTCTGAAGCACCAATTGATCTTAACAGCGACCCTCTATTTACAGCTATGGCGAGACGCCATGCAAACCTGCAGACCCACCTATCCTTATTACTCAATACCGAAAGCGAATTAAGTAATGATGCTCTCTTTGTCAGCATAAACGCCACCCAAAAAGAACTCCTAAACCTAAAAGAAAAATACACGTTTAAACTCAAGCAACAAATTTCGAACTTCATTTGGGTTTGTGCCGTTATTCTGATTTTCGGCTGTGCTTCACTCGCGATACCTTTTACGATTCAACACGAAAAAATATTGGTCAGCGCCAGAAAGAGTAATGAGAGCCTGAGATTAAAAGCCCAGGAACTGACTGCCACCCATACGACAATGGGAAATATGCTTGAAGACATTGTGCACGAGCGTCGTCAAGCTACACGAGCAGCTGAAATCAATTCGCGATTAGCCGCCATCATCAATAGTGCCGATGACGCCATTTTATCACTCAACCTAGCCTGTATTATCGCAACCGCCAATCGCACTGCTCTCTCCACTTTCGGAGATCATATCGTTGGCAAACGATTTACTCAACTTTTCAATGAGGACACTAACGACAGGCTTAGGGCTCTCATTATGGCCACCAATGAACAAAAGGAAGGTTCCACTTTCGATCTATCACTTGAACAAAAGAACCATCGACTTGAATTATCCCTAACGCTTTCTCC
>JBNKFP010000022.1:0-20688 GCA_050289365.1 Cellvibrionaceae bacterium
ATCGCATCCATTTTTGCGGGCGTATTATTGTCAAGTACAATCTGGTTTGTGAGCTATACCTATATTTTTGTAGTGCTCAATGGCGATCAAATAAACCAATACTCCAGCTTTGTCGCGATAGATAATTTCGTACTGGCAAATCTTTTAGCAACCTGTGTCCTCTGTGGATTGTGGTCGTTCATTTGCTACATGATTGAGTCGATGCGCTTGCAGCGCGAATCAGCAGTTAATCAAATCCAGCTGGAAAAAAATATGAAAGAATTACAGCTAAACACCTTAGCGGGACGCGTCGACCCACATTTTATTTTTAATGCACTGAATGATATTCGCGCGCTGATCAAAGAGGATGGAGAAAAAGCTCGGTCGGCTATCACAGTATTATCCGATATTTTACGCAGCCCGCTTGCAAAAAATGCTCAAGACAAAATAACAGTAGAAGAAGAACTCAACCTTGTTAGAAATTATATTTCATTATCCAAAATTCACTTAGAAGAGCGGCTTGACTACAAAGAAGAGCTTGGCGAGAATATACTCTTTGCAAGCATCCCCTCAATGATGCTGCAAATTTTGGTTGAAAATGCCATTAAACATGGTATCAGCCAATTGCCGGACGGTGGAGCTTTATCAATCAAAATAGATAAGCGGGGACAACAGCTCATCTGCGAAGTCACTAATCAAGGTCGTTTAAACAGCGCTCAAAACACCACTGGATTTGGCATTGGGACCACCGCAGTGCATGAGCGCTTAGCACTGCTCTATCACGGGAGCGCCGATTTCCAGCTACGAGAAATAAAAGATACCGTAATGGCTAAACTCATACTGCCTTTCGAGAGCACCATATGAAATCGTTTATCGTGGAAGATTCTAGACTTGCCCGCGTCGAACTGCATGAACTGCTAAAGTCTCACAAACATATTCAAATTTGTGGTGAAGCCTCAAACCCCAGAGATGCCTTACCCATGCTGATCGAGCAACGACCAGAGCTTCTGTTTTTAGACATTAACATGCCCGGTAAAAATGGATTCGAACTATTGCAAGAGCTGAATTACGAACCCAAAGTGATTTTCATTACCGCTCATGCCGAATATGCCTTGCGATCGTTTGAATTCTCGACCATTGATTACTTACTCAAACCTATTACGGCCGAACGACTGAAAACCGCATTGGACAAATTATCCATTCAGGATCACAACGATAAAACTCAAACGCTTTTGAGTCCAAATAGCCGAGTTTTATTGCGCAGTGGAGAACGTTGCCACTGGGTCTGTCTGCAAGACATACATTATTTTGAAAGCACCGGAAATCAAACCAAAGTTTACTGGGAAAGCCAGGATACCGTAATACCCAGAGCCCTGAGCAGCATTGAAGCACGCTTACCCGACGAGATGTTTTTTCGAGCAAACAGGCAGCAAATACTAAATATCAATGCAATTAAAAAAATTGATTCCTGGTTTAACAAAGGCTACACAATAGAGCTGAAATCGGGGGCAAATATCGAAGTTTCCAGACGTCACGCGATGAGATTCAAAGATTTATTTTGTTTGTAAGCCCATACCGGCCAGCTCATTTTCACGCTAGGCATTTTTCGCTTACCGTTAACACCTTCAACTGACGGATGATACCGGTTTGACAAGGACTTGCATTCTAGAATCGCTACGAATCTCAAAACACAAAACTGAGATGACTTTGCCAAGAATTTAGGCCGCTCAAGACCTGAACAAGTAAAATATCCGACCAATTCTTTGGGATTTTTAGGTGTGGCCAGCCGAGATTTTTGTTCCACAAAAATCTCGGCTGATGGTTAATCTCAGCTCTGAGAGCCACTATGCTTATTCAAAAATTCAACCAAACGGGGAAATATGTCCACATGATTATTTTTGCCCATAAACACATCTTGATGGCCGTAGTTGTCGAACACCGCCAACTCATGTCGACCCGGTACTACTTCGTCCAAACGACGATGACATTCGATATTTGAGTCAGTAAAAACATGATTTTCGGCACCCGTCATAAATAATATTGGGGTCTCAATATCTTTAGCATATTCAAAATAGTTGCTGGGCATATCACTGAATTTTTCGGCTCCAGAACGGTATTGGACCGCGGTATTATCGTGTTTCACCATTTTAAGAACATGGCGGTAATAGTTCATCGATGTCCCTCCGTAGAGATCACCACCTCGGTCATGAGTCACATCCAGTAAATTTTCATGCCGATAGAGAGCGGGAAAACCTGTGCCCCACATGAGACTTAGCATATGGCATGCTGGGTTATTACATTCCCGATGAAATAACCCAACAAATTTGCTAATCAACTTACCAAAACTAAAAAATGGTGAAAAACCCCAATTTGGACTCAGATAAGCGATGTTCAGCACCTTCTCTACAACAAATGGAGCGACGCTTAATTTGAATTTTGACCAGCTAGGGACTCGAGGCGTTAAAGCAACACTGTTTGCGATACAACTCGTTACCTCCACCTTTTTAGCGAACAGGCTCATCACAAATGAAGCGGCTCCCAGACAGTGACAGATGACGTGTACTCGTTTCTCAGCTCCCACCATGGAACGTAATTTTTCAAGGGCTGGGGGGTAATCGTATTTTGCTACATCGTCCATAGTGTATGAATGCGGCGCTAGATTGTAGCTGTAACGATTGCTCATTCGAAAATCCAAACACCAAACATCCTTGAAATGACTGTCATGCAGGAACTTCACCAGATTATAGTGCTCTGGCATGATGAACATATCAGTAGAGGTGGTCAGTCCATGAATGATGACTACGACATCATCGCACTCATCTTGTTTAAAACGCTGAAAACTGAGGCCGAGCTTGTCCTCAGTTTGAAATGGAACTGTAGTGACTTCACAGTCGGGTACACCTTCCGTGGTAAATAAAGGAATTGTTCTAATATACTTCAAGGCAAACGTCTCTCACTAAATGTAAGTTGCATACAGCTTTTTTGCAAAGAATTGTGAAAACTTCAAAGTCGCTTTCATGCGTTCTTTGATATTTTTACCATTAACCGCTTTAATAGTAGTCATTTGCTTCATAAAATCGAGAGGATCGATTTTCAGTATTCCACGCCCCACGAGATTCTTTTGATCATCGGTAAGGGTGATAAATAGGGTCGTGGTGTCAGCCCATATATCAAAGCCTGGATCGTCACGCACCACTTTGTGACCTTCAAATAAATAAGTCTTACCCTCTTCACTACTGAGGGTCATATTGTAGCGCATATAACGGGTGTTTTTATCATTGGGGTCGTCGACAAAAAGCTGAAATGACCCAAGGGTAGCGGCTAACGGATGCTCAGATAATTGTGGCGCAATTACTGTTCCAAACATATTGGCCTTGTGCTCGGGATTAGCGATCATTTCCTCGACATCACGGGATATGATGGTGAGCACAAATTCAAATTCCCCTTTTGATCCCAGCGTTTTACCCTTATTGGAAGCCGTTTTGTAATCGTGATCGCCGAATGAAAAGAAGCCCGCCATCTTCTCGGTAAAGCGAATTCCTAAAGCTTTGCCCGACTCCTCTATAGATTGGCCATCGTGAGGGAAATTCAGTGGTATTTCTGCATTTTTATCTTCATGAACAATATAGCGGCACATTCTTTCGGTTACGGCAGAAATGGTAAGCAGAGGATTCACACCAACGGATTTCGGCAAGACAGAACCATCACTGATATACAACCCCTCATGAACCTCCATACCACTGCTAAACACTTGACCTTTATGGTTGACGACTCCGTCTTCCGCAGAGTTACCCATGCAGCATCCCCCAAGTGGGTGAACGCTAACCTGATTATTCTTCATGAATTTATTGGTGATAGGGTTTTTCATGAATGTGCCACCCAACGCTTTAGCGGCAAGGGTCATTGCGCTCTCAACTTTTTCCAAGATGGGTTGTTCACCTACACCCGGCCAGGAAAGCTTAATATGATCATCATCGAGTGACAGTTCACCGCTGCTGTCGTCGTGACACATAACAAGAAAGGTCTGTGTGTAATCGACGGCACCTGTGTAGGGGCCACGCAGCAGTGATAAGGTTTTACGGTATTCCTCTTGAATTTTGTCTTTAATACCTGAGTCAGTATCAGTCCCAAAAAAGTTGGAGGCTCCCGCAAATGCGGCAGGTAGTATACTGCTGATTCCACCGGGAATCGAACCCTCTTCCAGTACAAACCCCTCATTGACATTTTCTGCCTTGCGACAGTCAATGATACTGGTAATGCACGGTCCGACTAAACCGGTATATTGGGGATCTTTGTCGCCGCTACCGATTCCGTTGATTTCCTGATCGGTGTTGTAAGCAAATGCCAACACATCACCATTACCAGAATAATGCTTGCCCAGTTGAGAGGAAACTTGCAAACCCTTTTCGCGGGAGCGCAACATGATTTCGTTACTGCCTATGGTCCCGGCTGCCACAATGATTTTTTTTGCCTTAATGTGCTGCGTTGGCGACTTAAACGCTTCTCTACCCAAATACGGCGTTTGAAAATGCACCAGCCAACCAGAAGGTGATTTTTCGATATATTTTACTCGCGTCTCACAAAATATTTCGGCGCCGTGATTAACCGCATCCGGCAAATAATTCATTGCTGTGGTATTTTTCGCGGTGTGATTACAACCACTGACACAATCACCACATAAGTTGCAGGCTTTTTGTGCAACGCCAACGTGATTGATTTTATCTTCAAAGTTTACATTGATCGGCGGGCTATAGAATTCAGCATGGGCAAATTCTGCCGTGCTTTTAAGCGCTGCACCGGATTTTTTGTGGGCTTGATATTTTTTTAAGTGCTCGTATTGGGTCGGTAGCGGGGTAGGACGCAACATGCTTTCCGCAACGTTATAACAGTCACTCAGGGTATCCAAATCCTCAACGAAGGATTTCGGCCAAGCCGGATCTTCAAACACACGGGGATCCAGTCGCAATGAAACATTCGCATTGATTAGAGATGTACCACCGAGACCACAGCCAACGACGACAGATGTCTCTTCAAACATACGGATATCAAATAATGCGGTGCGGCTACCGGCCTGCCCATGTTCGCTGTGGTATTGCGTTTCACGCAACATCTCGTCCATTTCATTGGGAAAATCTCCAGCGGCAAATTCACGACCTCGCTCAAGGACACACACGTTGTATCCCGCACGGCTAAGTCGCGACGCTGAAACACCACCACCATAGCCAGAGCCAATGACGATCACATCGTATTCAGGTTTTATGTCTTCAATATGGTTAGATAACATGCTGTGTCTCCTCAATGCAGTATCAATTAATCGAGTGTGGAGCAGCCTGGATCGCGGATAGCAAAGCAGCCACAGGTTGTATAGGGTTGGTCGAATCCTTCATCCGTGGCCTGATGCTGAAGCCACCAATGGGATGTGTTCCAAATGTGTTCTGGGGCGCTGTTACGTTCCGAAGCGCCAGGAACAAGATCCAAGTTAATGGCTTCGTATACCATTTCGACAAACGCCGTTGCGGGTACAGGAATGTTATTGCGCAACGGATTACTTGCATCGCCACTGGACCACAAGTAGCGGTTCCAGGCGCACAGAGAATCCCATAGTTCATAGCGCAGGCGATCCGCATTGGGATCATTTACACGAGCCCGCAGCGTGCGAATTAATTTCTTATCAAGTGATTTCGGCCCCATTTCTGTCGTTTTTGCCACACTGAGCAGCGCAATATTGGCGTCAATTTTCGGGTCGGCATAAGCATCCAAGGTTGCCGTAACCACACCATTATTTTTGGGATCTGGAAAGGCCCCTGCACGGCTATACAGTGGCACACCAACAATCGGCAATTTCCCGATATTGGATTTGCCGTTCCATTTCGAGTTGATCAAAAAAGCATGTGACCAAAAACTCGGTCGACGGTCCCACCTTAATACCGATTGCGCCTGGCGCAGTGTAACGCCGGGTAAATCCCTCGAGCCAATCAGAACAATGGCAAATTCTCCGTCATTGCCGACACCAAGTTGCTTCATAGTCACCAAAGCTTCGCTAACAAATTCCAGATTATTTTTTTGAGCGGACCAGTTGGACCAATTGCCAATACGTTGATTACGTTCCTGAAAGGGTGACTTGCGCATATTTAACCCCGTTATTGCAAAATGAGTTTATTAAATTGAGTACTGCTGTAACTACAGAAATGCCCGCAGGCATCGTAGTTTTTTGAGCGTTTTCGGGAGAGAAATTTCCAGTAGGGTTGCGTCGCATCCCGCACCGGATAAAGACGAAAATCCAGTTCAATGCCTCCACCAGGATGCGGTGTTAACAGTAGTACTCCTGTGTGATTGCTGATTTCTTCGGATTTATTTTTTACGGACCGGATGTTGGTGATTTTGACTGTCTGATTTTGATACCGCGCGGTTATTTTGCTCGGCAGAGACTCCAATTTGGGCGCACTAAAAAAGGGGCCAATGCGTGATGCGGGAGATGAGACAAACTCATGCAACTCCTGGTCGGGACCGAGCATTCCTACAGCGTGTCGACCATGGTGAATATCTCCAGTCAATATCACTATGTCATGGCGCTTTCCATCCGCATTAATTCCGTCAAAGCTGCGTTTAATTGTGCTTAATAATCGTCCGTAATTATCCTTAAAATTTGAAAGAGAATAGTCCTTCCAGTCGCCGTCTTTTTGATATACAGGCTGGCCAATAATCAAAATGCCAGGCCCTTTCAGCTCATACTGCCAACGCTCCAAAGCTATCCACTGCTCTTCTTCCATAAATTGTGGACTGTCACACTTGAATTCACTGCGTTTGGAGCGCGTATCTAGGGCGAAAAAAGAGACCGGAGAAATATCGAATTGATACCACCGTTTAGCGTTAGGATTAAGTTGCTGCTGGAATTGCTCAAAACATGCGGTGGCGGCATCAGAAAATTTCTTCCTCGACTTCTTCTGATAGGTATAGGGAAGTTGAAGCTGTTTTTCAGGGTAATTATTCCAAAACTCGTGATCATCACAAATAAAGTAGTTTGCCGACGCACGCAATACAGATTGGTAATAAAGATCACCCCAGTAGTCCAGGTATCGGCCGTAGACTTTGTCGCTTGCATTACAAAATAGCAGTGGGTAATCCAAATAGAGCTGGTCGCCAGCTAGGATTTTAAAGGACGGACGCGGCTTCAGCCTCTCCATGACTCGCTCAATCCCAAGCGCATAACGGCCCTCTTTATCATCATTGCGCCAAAAGCAGGAAGTCAAGATAAAACTGACGCCTTCTTGCGGAATCGATTTGGGGAGCGCTTGCAATATCAGATGGTTGCCGGTTTCTGGAATATCAACCCAATAAGCTTGTACTTCAGACTCGTCTAATATTTGCAGCTCTGCAATAAAAACGCGGCGGTTTAATTCTTTAATTGGGTCCAGTAGCTGGCCACTGAATTTGACAGCGACAGGTTGTGATGAGATTTTTTGAGGCGAACCCAGTTGCGGGTCCGTACAACGGTAGACTGCCGGTTGTTGAGGACTGAACGCCTCAGCTCCAGCATTACAATACCAGAGCTTCCAGCCACGATGCTGCACCAATGGAGCGCCAGGAATACACCACATGGTTCGTCTCACTCCGTTGTTATCAAGTAAACAATCATGTTTACGGGGTGTAATGGGTTAGTTTCGATTTGTTATTGGGCCGTACCGGTTATATAACGATACGATAATCTATCTCGAAACAGTCGTTATTATTATGGGTGAAACAAAACAATTCAGTGAAATAATCACGAACCATCAACAACTCAATCAACCAGGCGATTCGATTTTGTTGGGTGAATAGTCACTGATTAACTGATGAAAACTACTTAACAGTCGAATGAATGTCGTAGTCGAAACCAACTTTGGCCGATAAATTACACTAAAGTTATCGATATCACAAGAAGTTGGTTAGACCCTGCCAGCGCCCTAATAATATGAGTCGATTTGTAACGCCAGCGACAGAATTGCCCCGCATTCATTCAACTTAAGGTTCCCAGCCGCACGCTAAGAACGCATGAAACAAATCTGGATCCTCCGGTCAGCTTTTGAACATCGACGGATTGAAGTAAAAGAGATCAACGAACGCCAAGTCTTCAGATCCATCAAAAGGGAGCATAAGATATCCGCAACCAAGCATGCCACAGATTTCTACTACAGGCGATAATTTGGCTAAGCCGTAAGATCACCGCCCTTGTCAGCATACCATTTAGAGGCTCGCTAAATGCTGGCGACAAAACGACGGGATTGCACAATACCAAACTTGGCCCACTGCAATCAGTGTAAACGATAGTTTTTTAGGGGGCAAAATTCAAAAACGTCTTTACTGCTCGCAAGCAGAGCACAACACGGCTAAAAAGCGATTTAAGAACGCTCCTTAAACGACGCATTGTTTATAATGCAGTTAAAATCTAAAAATGTTAACGCTGAATGTCAATTTTAAAATTGGAATAAAGATACTAACCTATCAATAAGAATTTTCAGCTAGTATCTAGTTCATCCGATTTAAATTTCGAAATCTTCATCCATTACAGGTAGAACGGTAGTATATTCATAAAGAGTGTAGAACTGCGAAGTCGAGGTTACACCGCCTTCTGGCACAACATTTTTATGCGAAGCCAGATCCACAGCATACAATACTTTTTCGACGCCGCCGATATCAACAACGATTATCATTTCTGGTGAAAACGATGGACTAGCACTGACACCAAACCCCGAATGGCCGTTTACAGTAACTCGTTCACCCTGCGCAATGGAATAGTCGGGCCCACTACTCAAAGTTCCTTCGTCACGGTATACGGCTAAAACATAATTGGAATTATTTTCGATATAGGAACGCTGTTCCACATAACTTTCGTGGCAACATTGCGAAGACGTACTTGAGCTGGTAGTTCCTTGGGCAGGAACGTCTGTACTGGAGACTTGCGAACTGCTTTGTGCTCCGTTCGCTCCCTCAATGTGAGCCCTATCGCCACAGCCAATCAAACTGAATATTAGGAGTAAAATCAAACTATTTTTCATTGTATTTCCCTTTTGTAAATTTCCACTAAAAAATTACGATTTCACTTCATTTCGAGAAACTTTTGACGCTAATTGTCGCGGATTTTTTACTCGGCTTAGCGCGCCAAAAGTGACGACGGCTGCTCGTAAAAACTTGGCCGCAATCAATACAGGCCAATTACTTTTCTATCCTGAGGAATCTACCTAAGTTTATTCGGAATAGATCGAGGAACTTTGTAATTTTTTGTAAAAGATGAATCCGCACAATAAAAATAATCGCCGCTTAAAAAATAGTATCTCGGTAAACAATTTTGCATTGCAAAGGCAGATCGTCTACAGCAGTACAAACCGATGAATCAATGTGGATATTGAATGGAGCAACAAAATGCAACAGATTAGCAGCATAGGTTTGCCCTTACTCAACTGAACAACAGGCCTTATTATCGTGAATAGATCTAAAAATATCACCCTATTGACATTGCTTCTTGCGGCTTGTTTGATGCTTTTCTGCTCTGCAAGTGGATATTGGTTTCAGGTTGATGGCCCCAGCGAAAAGGTTATTGGCTTTCCATTTGTTTTAGCCAAAGATGGGGCGAACTCCCTGGAACAGTATGTTTATGTTGTTGGGCTGCAGGGAAACTTTGCCGTTTATTTTGTGTTGGTCAGGGTGGCCCTGTCAAATGGCTATATCCGAAGTTTGGCGTTAGGAAGGATGTACTTGCCTTTGGTTATTTTAAGTTCTGTTACAGCCCTGTTCGCGACGGTTTTGGTGTTGGTCGCAGGAGAAACCTATGTGCGATTTTGGTGGGGTACAATGCTGGATGCGCCTGTGCACAATTTTTCATTTCAATTACTGCCTTTAATCGGCTAACGCCAAATCAACCAACCTATGCCAGCTCCGCAAAGTCGTTGTGGCCTAACTCAGCGGCTTAGTGTGCAAGCTGGCTACCCACTGAGCAACGATGGATAAGGCAATTTCAGCGGGGGTGCTGCTGCCGATATCTAAACCCGCCGGCCCGTGAATACGTGAGAGAGAACCGTATTCAACACCCTGTTCGCTCAAAAGCTGCAGCCGCATTTGGTGTGTATTGCGACTGCCGAGGGCGGTGATGTAATGGGCGTTACTGGCCAACGCGTGACAAAGAATGGGGATTTCCCAGGTGTGATCGTGAGCTAATAAAATAACCGATGTATATGCATCCAAAAGATTCTGATTAAACGCGCTTGCGGAAGCGAATGGCAGGGTCTGGGTATTGCCGACACAAGCCGGTTGCGAATACTGACTGGAATAAGCGTATATCTCCACGTCAAATACCTGCATTAGCTGTATGAAATAATCGTAAACACTGCCTTTGCCAACCACCAACAAACGCTGTTTAGGTTGGAAAAGTTTGCGGAACCCAGTAAAGCTCTTTTGCAACTGATTTCTTGGCAACTTGTTGTATTGTGTCGAAATGGAAAGTTCCTCTGCACGAGCCAACACGGGGGTTAACACCACAGAATCCGGCGCGACAAATTGCCAAGACACGGCTTGGCGTTTTCGCAATAACTGATCCAGCTCCAATACCCAAGTTGCTTGTTTGAATGGTTGAAATAAAACATCAATGCCAGACCCACATGGCAATTGGATATCCATATAATCCGAATCTTTACCATAGCGCACCAACTTGACTTGCTGAGTCGTAATAGATGACAAAGCTTCTAATACCAGTGCCGCTTCTACGCAGCCACCGGAAATCAGCCCAACACTTTCACCGAACTCGTTCACTGCCAATTGACTGCCCACCGGCCGCGGCGAAACGCCTTCAATATTGACCAGCGTAAGCAGGGCTGTTTTTAACCCCTGAGCTTGCCACTCTGCGAGCGTGGCGATGACATTGTCGACAAAGGGGCCGAGGCCCCTGGAATTTGCAGCCTCGTCGACACGGGGCATTAACGCTTCGCTTAAATCCGACATGAGGGTACGACCTGTCTCATCTATGCAAATGGTACGGCCATTGGCAAGCTCCGTTGAGCCGGTTCACCCGCCGCTAAAATGGCATTGGCGAGCGCAGGTCCAACCACCGGCGTTCCAGGTTCACCTACACCAGTGGGCGGCTCGGCAGAGGGGACAATATGCACATCGATTTTAGGCATGGCGCCTATGCGCAGCACTCGGTATTGATGAAAGTTGGACTCCACCACCTTGCCTTGGTCAAAAGTGATTTTGCTCATCATGGCCGGTGACAAGCCGTAACCTATACCGCCTTCCATCTGCGCCACGATGATGTCAGGGTTAACCGCGACCCCACAATCCACAGCACAGGTAATTTTATTTATCTTGAAACCGGCTGCTGTTTTTTCGGTTTCCACGACTTCTGCGACATAGGTACCAAAAGACTTGTGCAAGGCCACACCGTAAAACACATTAGGCCTAGGTTTTGACTTCGCCGCTGGCCACTGGGCTTTCTCTGCCGCGAGTTTCAGCACACCTTGATGACGCGCATCTTTGCCCATCATCCCCAGGCGATATTGCAGTGGGTCCTGACCTACGGCATGCGCAATTTCATCGACAAAACATTCTGTAGCGTGGGCCGTATGGGTGGAACCGACACTGCGCCACCACAATGTCGTTACGGGGTTTTCCACGGTCGTGAGTTCTAAGCGATGATTGCTTATGTCATAGGGCAGTTCACGTGCGCCTTCAACGGAGCTTGGGTCAATCCCATTTTGAACCATTCCAGCCATCGGCGACCCAGCAAAAATAGATTGCCCAACAATGTGGTGCTGCCAGGCAATGATGCGACCGTTTTTATCGACACCCGCTTTGAGCTTATGGAAATACATAGGACGGTAATAGCCGCCCATGGTATCGTCCTCCCTCGTCCAAACCAATTTAATGGGTACACTTTTACCGTAGTTTTTCGCAATCTCTGTCGCCTCCACCACATAGTCCGCTGTTTTACTGGTGCGGCGCCCAAAACTGCCACCCGCAAAAACCGTGTTAATGGTGACATCACTGGGTGAAATACCCAACATCCCGGCCACAGCACCCTGGTCACCGGTCGGCCCCTGGCAGCCGTACCACAGCTCGGCTCGGTTTACCTTTTTTCCTGCCCACGTTAACTGAACCACGCAATTCATGGGCTCCATGGCGGCGTGTGCCAAATAGGGAAATTCATAACTGGCTTCAATGATTTTGGATGCCTGCGCAAAAGCTCGATCAACATTGCCATCATTTTTAACGAGTGTGCCGGGCTTGTCCGCCAAGGCTTTGTACTCTGACCAGAGCTGCTCGGAAGATTGATCAAACGCCTTGCTCTCATCCCATTGAACGTTTAATTTGTCACGGCCCATTTTGGCTTGCCAAAAGGTCTGCGCCAAAACCGCGACACCGTTATTCAACTTAATCACATCCACAACGCCAGGCACGGCCAGGGCTTCTTTCGCATCAAAACTTTTGAGCTTAGCGCCAAATTTGGGTGGATGAGCCACCAAGGCCGTGAGCTGATTGGGGAGTTGAATATCCTGAGTAAATATCGCGGTACCGTTGGTTTTGCCAAGGTCTTTGCGCGTCACCTTGGTACCAATCAGATTAAATTCTTGTGGTGTTTTTAAATTGACTTTAGCCGGCACCGGTTGTTTAGCCGCCAGGGCGGCCAGCTCGCCAAAAGTCGCTTTTTTACCGCTTGGGCCATGGGTCACAATCCCTTTGTTGACGTTAATGGATGCTGTCGGCACCGACCATTTTTGCGCAGCGGCCGCGACCAGCAGGGCCTTCGCCGTGGCGCCGGCTTCACGCATCTGCATAAAGGAGTTGGCAATGGCGCTGCTGCCACCAGTACCTTGTGTTTTACCCCAGTGTAAATTTGCATATTTACTGGCGTCCGCAGGTGCGTGTTCACATTTAACGGATTCCCAATCCGCATCCAGTTCTTCGGCCACCAAAGTGGCCAACCCGGTAAAAGTACCCTGACCAAATTCAATGTGCTTAATAATCACCGTAACCGTGTTGTCTTGATCAATTCGTACAAAGGCGTTGGGCTCCCAGATATGGGGCGCCGCCGCATTTGCAGAAGGCAGAATGTCCAAATGGGTAGCGACCAAAAGGCCAGCACCCGCGGTTGCAGCACTAACAATAAATTTGCGGCGTGAAAGGTTTACTTGTGATGTGGTCATAATTTAACCCTCCGCCTGGGTAGCAGGTGTCGCTGCCGATGTTGTTGCAAGTGTGATTTCAGTGTAGAGCGGCGTTTCATCTGAGCCAGCCTGCTTACTGGCCAAGTCGGTGGCGGCCTGCTTGATAGCGTTGCGAATCCGCTGGTAAGTCGCACAGCGGCAAATATTACCCGCCATAAATTGATGGATATCCGTGTCCGTAGGGTTGGGCTTTTCCCGCAACAGCGCTGTTGCCGACATGATTTGTCCAGATTGGCAATAACCGCATTGCACCACCGCGAGGTCTTGCCAAGCATTGGTAACGGCGGTCGCTTCCGCTGACTGCAACCCCTCAATGGTCGTAATGGATTTCCCCTTAAGACTGCTGATTGGGGTCGTACAAGAGCGCACGGCTTTACCATCAATATGAACAGTACAGGCACCACACAAGGACATACCGCAGCCAAATTTGGTACCCGTTAAATTTAAGTGATCGCGAATCAGCCACAGTAAGGGTGTACTTGGATCGGCATCCACCTTTTGCTTTTTGCCATTTACAGTCAGTGTGATCGTCATAGTGACCTCGCTTAAATTGAAACATCGGTTCAAGTTGTAACATTGGCATTGACATCGGCAATCAGAACCGACAGCTCAGCAACGACTAATCGCTATCGACATTCGCAGACTCGCCGCCCCATGTGGCCATGACATCCGTTAAATCCTGCCGGGTGTCAATATCTTGCCTTATGCCCATGTCCGTGGTTTGAAAATAGGTAACACAATTTTGATTCTGTTCGACCACCACTCGCGCCCCGGTATCGCCCTTAACCTGCGTTAGCGGTTTAAAAAAGTCTGCGCCGAAACACACCGGATGACCGGGTAAAAACGGTGGTTGGAGGTTGTTGTCCGGCGCGGTGCTTTCGGTTAGATCGGGTTCTGTTAAATCAGCTTGCTTTGTCACTGTGGCTGGTACAGTCGGTATTATGATTTTTCCCTCACAGGCCAGTTGACCGAGAGAACTCAATGTAGCTGAAGTTATAGAAGGCATATCGGCCAAGGTAATCCCAACCCAAGACCATTTGCTCGCTATCTGTTGTACACCCCAAGCCAGAGAATGGCCCATCCCAAGTTGCGCATCGTCGCACAGGGTGAATGCGCATTTGAGACCTTTCAACAAAGCCTGAAGTTCCCATTGCTCGGACCTTAATACGACTAATATTGGCCAGGGAGTGGTTTGCAATGTTCGAATGGTTGCCTGCAGTACGGAGTTATTCCCGTGCAGTTTAGCCAACAGCTTGTTGCCGCCAAATCGTTTTGATTCGCCCGCAGCCAATACTAACCAGCCCATAAAAACTCACATGCGTTGTTTTGCCAGCAGTGTATCGCTCAGCGGCGCTAATGCCAATGCTTTCGACGACACTCGATTCAAACCGGCGTTTTAGCGGCGCCATAATTAACGTGTTAGCGTCCGTATTGACTCAGTGAATGAACAACAGCTAATGACTCGAATTTAATCTAAAAGCTGAAGAGCTTTAGAGCGGCGTTTGACAGCGACGGATTTTTACCTGAACGTCAACCTAAAGCATTTTGATCATCTCAGTTACCGGTGGACACGATTGAACAAAGCACTCATTTGCTCACCACTTTGACGCGATCCACCCTATTCTGTCGCGTCAAGTTCAGAGACGATCACAAAATTGAGCATTTTTCCACGAGCAACTTTCTGCTCACGGGTTAATGCATATAGACAGCGTGTAAACTCGACCACTGTATCTGCATGTGATTCACCACGAGCCAAGCATTTTTGGCGAGCTGCGGCCTTTTGGAAAATTTTATGATCACTCGTCTTCGAAATCTTTTGGTGCCTGCGCTCCTTGTTATCGCGGGATTGATATTAGTAGGATGCGTCGCGGAATTATCCACTGAAACAGAAAATGGAATCCAAGACTCATGCGTGCAAACACCGTTCAGTAGTGATTGCCCTGAGGGCGGCTTGATGTCGTGGCTAGCAATGCCCGCAGCGCAGAGGCCAGTGCTGCACCAACAGGTTTTTGCCCAGCAGGCTGTGGCGAAATCAGACGCCATGCGATTCAGCACTTTGTTACTGGACGACTATCAACAACAGTTGCAACAACAGTATGGCGCGCAGTGGCAAAATCGCCTACTGCAGCTGCGCGGCCTAAGCATGCCATTTTATTTTCAACGTTTCGGCAATACGGCATTTGGTCAACGCAGTTTGTTTATATCAATGCACGGTGGCGGTGGCACAACTGCGGCTGTAAACGACAGTCAATACGTCAACCAGCAACACCTTTATGACACCACCATGCGCCAAATGCAGGGAATCTATCTCGCCCCGCGAGCACCAACCGATGCCTCGGATATGTGGTACAAAGATCACATTGATGAGTTTTTCAGTCTCATTGTGCAGTTGGCAATGATCTTTGAGGGAGTCGATCCCAATCGGGTTTATCTCATGGGATATTCAGCCGGTGGTGATGGCGTATATCAGTTGGCCCCGCGCATGGCGGACCGCTGGGCCGCAGCGGCAATGATGGCCGGTCACCCCAACGCCTCGTCACCCTACAGTTTGGCGAACACCCCTTTTACCATTCATGTCGGCAGTCAGGACAACGGCTACGACCGCAATTTAAGGGCCGAGGAGTGGAATAGATTACTGGGCAATCTTCAGCAGGAATATCCCGGTTACTATGATCACTTTGTGCAACTGCACGAGGGTTATGGCCACTGGATGGAGCTGCAAGATTCCGTAGCCCTTCCGTGGATGGCTAAATTTACTCGCGATGCGATTCCAGCAAGAGTCCATTGGCAACAGACCACACAGAGCCGCAGTCAGCTTTATTGGTTGTCCATGCCGGTTGAACAAGTGGTTGAGAAAAGACCCATTACTGTAGCGCTGGATGTGACCCGTAACAGTATCAATATTATCGAGAATTATGCCCAGCAAATTTCCATATGGCTCAATGATGACATGTTGGATTTGGATGGTCCTATTGTCATCACATTCCAGGGCCGTCAGATTTTTAACGGTCAAGTCACACGTAAGCTTAGCACCATGCATGAATCCATTCGAAATCGAGGCGATCACAATCTCATTTTTAGTGTGCAACTGAAAGTGGAAAACAACAGCATGGTTTATCAAGACTAAATCCCACTATGCTGCAGTGGCGATAAGGATGACAAGGCTAGGTCACTCTTCCGCGAAAAATTCTTGCTATTTGAATTTCTAGTTAACCGCTTGAATTAACACACCACCGATCGAGTCTTACCAATAAACGTTAAAATAGCCCCACTCGCCAAACTAAGCTCAACAGCCCCATCCCGTTCAACTGCTGTTTTAGACCAAAAAACGCCTAGATTTGACCACTCAACATTTCTCAGTGTGAAATTTCTATTTTGCCCTTCATAATTTGAACCTGAATCCGTGACTTCGAAACGGATTCAGGTTCAAATAAATGCACGCTTTTTAGCTGTCACAAACCGAAGGCTGGGTAGATTACAGCAGTTGGATTGAATGATTTTATCGATCCTTAAGCAAAGCTTTAAACCAAAGCTTAACCCTCCCCAATTCACTGACAATAAAAAAGGATACATATTTATGCCGCGCTTAAGTAACTTTATTGTTTTATTTTTAATGCTGCCCCTGTTTGAAGGTTGTGACAATGGCGCCAGTTCATCCGATGCAAAGGTTTCATCTGAGGTAAGAGGTTCTGCATCATCGAATCGTGTATCCGAAAGCGGTTGCGAAGAATCGGTCTGTTATTTGTTTAAAGATGGCATGGAGGACAATTGGGGCCTAATATCGGCCTTTGAATTGCAAGAGAGTATCATTGCCAATTACTACTTTGAGGGCAATAATGGCTCCCATGTGCAGTGGCAACTGGTGAATACAGGTGATGTACACAATCAGGTTATACAGGCCACGTTTAATGCCAATGATCCATTCGACGAAGCCAATGATAATGGTTGGATTGGCCTATCTGTAGGAACAGACGAAACACAGTATGTTAACTTAAGTGAATTCGCTAAAGGCGCTGTCCTATTTGACATGCGCGTCATACAAAATGGTAAGGTGCCTAATAATTTTGATTTCAAAATTGAATGTATTTACCCTTGTACGTCAGCCCAATTTGCACTGGAACAACCAAGCGAATTACTGCAATGGAAAACTTACACATTTACATTTCCACAGCTAATCGAAACTGGGCTGGACATTACTCACGTGAACAATTTATTTATTTTTAAACCTTTGTGGGGAGAGCAACAAGGGCAGTATATTGTTCAATTGGACAACATTCGCTTTGCAAAGAATAATTAACCAAAGCTTTAAACTGGGAAAGCATCACAACAAATTACCTCATTTCGAAGGCCTACGATACACATCTACTGTTTTTATCCCTGATAAACAGTAAACGTGACTTCCGCCTACCGTTTAAAATTGCACCAACAAACGTGGCGCGGATACACAAATCGTAGATGAGAAGCGACACGAAAATTGTAATGGCGGAAATAGCAAACAACTTTACAGTCCAGTGGAACGGTAATTCAGCAAAGAAAATTTGCAACCATACCACAATGGGCAAATGACACAGGTAGAGCCAATAGGACGCGTCGGCAAAATAACGCACGGCCTTGTTTGGCCGACTGAAATAACGCTTGAATAGACCAATTGTCAACACCACGAATGACCACATCATAATGGCATAGCTTAGGCAGAATGCCGCTTGAAGCACGAGGTAAAAAGGGTGACCTGCTTTCATTGAATATTCCGATAACAGCGCCGCGGCAATAGTCGCCACCAGGCAAAGGGTGAATCTCTTCCAATTAAGACGTGAAAACGGCTCGATTAACTGCCCTTGACGGTTAAGCAGCCATCCGAAAAGAAAGAAACTCCCGTAAACAACTAACACCGGAATTTTAGGTACCAAGGTTTTGTCTGGTGTATCCACCCCCCAATGGTCCATAAACCAAAGACATAAAGCTGTAAAACAAGATAGCACCAGAATCCCAATGCGTGAGCTGGATAACCAACCCAATGCAACATCAGCCCATTGCGTTGTGCTCAGTAAAACTGAGCCATGTAAGCTAATAATAAAGCGAAGAATCAATACCATCGTAGTAACCAGTAATAGATAGTACAAAAACCATAAGTGGGTGCCAATAAATAAGTCTTTAGGCAGCATTTTTAATAAAGCAAAACCACCGCAGAGACCATTTAGTATATTCACGTCTCCACGGAGGCTCTCTGCTCCCATAATCCAACCAGATACGATCAAAGGGCGCAATATCAACCAAGCTACAAAGAATGGGACGGCAATACGTCCCCATCGAGACTTAAGAAAATAGCGAGCACCTTTACCATGAAACATCTTATGGCTAAAAAAACCGGCAATCAGAAAAAATAACGCCATTCGAAAGGAATGGCTGATCAGCATAAAAACGGAAACAATCGAACTGGTGGATACGTCCATGACCGCCCAACCAATAAAAATAGGCGTAAATGAAAGGCTTGAGTGAAACACAATACCCAGCAATAGCGCGAAGGCACGAACAGCATCCAAGTAATCGAGCCTGCCCGCTACAGGTGAAGGTGTAATCATTGATCGAATCCCCAGTAGTAACCATTTTGGAGGCCACCTAAAAGGCCTCACTTAAAGTGAAAATACGTTGAAATTAGAACTCAATTTCTATAGAACCTGACTTCATCAATTTCGTACTCGAAGCGTTCTTTTTTCAGGCTGTAAGCTGTGATGCTCACACTCGCGAGCGTTTGAATATTCAACGGTGTTTGCTCCGACCATCCACGCTTCATTGAGTTGAATGGAACCTGCACCTCGTGAAATTTACCATCCGCCGCCACAGATATGGGTGCTGAATGGTAATCAAAATTGGTGACCTCTGTGGAGTTGGCTGAGATAGACACATTCCCGCTCGTCACCTTGATGATCAGGCGAATACCGTCAAAATCACTGGCATCTCGCGGCAAACCTTGCGCGTCGAGCGGCAAAATGGTGCTAGCCCAGCCTGGCTGGCCTCGGGGTGGCACAAGTGCTCCACTCAGGGATAGGATACCATCGGCAGTGGTCTGCTCTGTCTGCGTACTGCCTCCGGCGATAGAGTCGTTCATATATAGGCGTGGAAAACCTAAGTTGTTGTTATGGTTGTCACCAAAGTTGTCTATCAGCGGGGGTAATGTCCCGCTAAAACAAGCGCCAGAGAAGGTAACTAGGACAGCGGCAGCAAGCCATTTGCGAAAGGTGTGACCAGTTGTGATATTGCTCATGAAGTTTTCCTATTTAAACCGTTAGTTTTTCCAGTTGCGTGCAGATGTCGCGATTGAATGAAAGCCGTATATGTGGTCTTCGGGATATAAGTGACCGGCAAACCCAGATGAGTGACAATCAATATTGAAAAATCTGGTAGATTCATGCGAATTTCACATTTCGACCGTTTTTTGCAAAAATTTTGTCACCTTTCCTGAGCAGCAGGGCACTTACTCGAATAGAACCGCAAAATGACCATAGCTATCGCTATTCGGGCAAAGGAACATGAGATTAAGAGAGGCGCAATGAGCTTGTTTAGAAAACGGAGCACCGACCAAGACGACAGCGATTCAAGCTTGGTTATTTCCTCGTTAGGGGGCGATCACGATGCATTCGCCGCAATCGTTACTCGTTATCAAAGCTTATTGTGCTCTTTAGCCTATTCTTCAGTAGGCGATCTAAAACACAGTGAGGATATTGCCCAAGAGGCTTTTTTAGAAGCGTGGAAGAAATTGGATACGCTGCGTGAACCGGAGAAGCTAAGGTATTGGCTGTGCGGGATTTTGCGCTTTAAAGTCAGCCACTATCATCGCAAAGAAGCCCATCAACCCATACGCAATGCAGAGGACATCATCGCTGATGATGAGGAAAAGTTCATTGGCGATGCCACGCAAACCGACTTAGTGGATTCTGCGATACAAGATCAACAGCAGGCACTTCTTTGGCAAACCCTCGAACAGCTGCCAGAGAATTATCGTACGCCCTTAATCTTGTTCTATCGAGAGCAATGCTCGATAGAACATGTCGCTGAACAATTGGCATTATCTGAGAGTACAGCAAAGCAACGGTTGTCTCGTGGCCGTAAATTACTGCAGGAAGCCATGGTCCACTTTGTGGAAGACTCCTTGGCCAGGAGCAAACCAGGAACGACCTTCACTATGGCAGTGCTGGTTGCCATTGCTAACATTCCGACACCGGCAAAAGCGGCGGCATTGGGCTCAGGAACATTCAAAGTCGGGTCTATTTTAAAGTGGAGTAGCTTATTCGTATTGATCGCTTCATTCTCTGGCGTAATAGGCTCGTTCTTTAGCCTACGCGCAACACTGGATCAATCACGCACAAAACAAGAACGCCGACGAGCTATTAAAACTCTAATTTTATTCTTTTTTGCTGCTTTTATTTTTGTATCGGGCATGTATCTGCTGCGTCACTTTGCATTGCAGAAAGGGGCACACATTGGCTATTTTACTGTGGCTTCTCAGTTATTTGTGCTG
>JBNKFP010000023.1:0-20680 GCA_050289365.1 Cellvibrionaceae bacterium
TAGGCTATCTCAATGCAGCCGCTACCCAAGGCCGCAATATTGCCCTGCGCGGCGATATAGACGCGCTCCCAATTGAAGAACAGACCGAAACGGAATACCGCTCCCAACAACCAGGTTGCATGCACGCCTGCGGTCACGATGGCCACGCTGCCACCCTACTGGCGAGTGCCCACTGGTTAAAATTTCATGAGAATCAACTGCCCGGACCTGTGACCCTAATCTTCCAACCCGCAGAAGAAGGCGGACATGGAGCGCGGGAAATGATTGCCGATGGCGCCCTTGAGGGAGTCGATAGCATCTTTGGCTGGCACAATTGGCCCGCTTTTGAGTTTGGCACGTTAGTGTGCCCCGATGGTTTGATCATGTGTGGCAATGGCACTTTTGAAATCACGGTAAAAGGTCGCGGAGGTCACGCCAGCCAACCTGAACTGTGCCGCGACCCAGTACTGGCCGCCAGTGCCATAACCATGGCTCTGCAACAGATTACCAGCCGTCGCCTCCCAGCTCAGAAAGCCGCCGTTGTCAGTGTGACTTCAATCAACGCCCCCAGCGGACCCACTGTTATACCCCAACAAGCGATTATCGGCGGCAGTATTCGGGTTCCAGATGAGGACACCCGCGAACGGATCAACGACTGGATCAGAGATATTGCTTTGTGCACCGGGCACGCCTATGGCGTCGAGTGTGAAGTCCAAGTACTAAGACGCTACGGCGCTACCATCAACCACTCAGCACAGGCTCAACAACTGAGAGCGGCCTGGCAAGATGCTTGGGGCGCCGAGACGCTCCATGAAGCTTGGTCTTCGCCAATTATGGCGTCAGAGGATTTCAGTTATTATTTGCAGTCGATTCCGGGCGCATTTGCACTGATCGGTGCAGACGATGGCCCGCATCACCAAGCACCTTGTCACAGCCCACACTACGACTTTAACGATCGCCTGATCGCCAAGGTCACTCATCTGTTTGCACGGCTGGTCGGCGCTCCTTCACCGCCCACAACCGCTGATGAACCCATAAACAACACCCGTAATTCACCACCAAAACACAATTAACCCGTTCTTCGGACACTGCAACTTGCCTGATGCGGCGTCCGTTTTTGCACTAAACAGGAGATCAACATGAGTATTTTCGAACAGCGCGAGTCTGATATTCGGGCTTATTGCCGCGTCTATCCGGTGGTTTTCGATAAAGCCAGTAATGCCAGGCAGACCGATGAATCCGGTAAAGAATACATAGACTTTTTTGCCGGCGCGGGCGTTCTTAATTTCGGCCACAACAACGAACGCATGAAAAAAGCGATGATCCGTTATCTGGAATCCGATGGTGTCACCCACAGCTTAGATATGCAGACCACCGCCAAGCGCAACTTTATGGAACGCTTTACCAAGACAATACTTGAACCGCGCAAGATGCCTCATAAAATGCAATTTATGGGGCCCACTGGTACCAATGCCGTGGAAGCAGCACTCAAGATCGCCCGCCGCGCTACCGGTCGAAGGGAGATCGTCGCCTTCAGTCACGGCTTTCATGGCATGACTCTCGGCTCCCTGGCCTGCACCGCCAACTCCTATTTTCGCGGCGCTGCGGGGATCCCCTTGGAACACGTATCCCACCAACCTTTTGGCTGTGAAATCCCTTGCCAGGGGTGCGCTCTCGGCTGTGGCGTCGCCAATCTCGAACAGTTGCGCGCGCAATACGAAGACGCCTCCAGCGGCGTGAGCCCCCCAGCGGGCTTTTTGGTGGAAACCATTCAAGCTGAAGGTGGCGTTAATGTCGCGCAAAAAGCGTGGCTGCAAGCTTTGGCCAAACTGGCGAAAGATTTTGGCAGCTTATTAATCCTCGACGACATCCAAGTCGGCATCGGTCGCACCGGCTCCTATTTCAGCTTCGATGACTACGGTATTGACCCGGATGTGATCTGTCTGGCCAAGGGTGTTGGCGGCATGGGTACACCTATGGCAATGAATTTGGTCAAACCTGAAGTGGATAAATTCTGGTCTCCCGGGGAACACACCGGCACCTTCCGAGGGCAATCCCTATCATTTGTCGCCGGCGCCGAAGCCCTGTCCTATTTTGAAGACGATGTACTTATGAAAGAAGTCAAAACGAAAGCCAACACCATGACCTCGGCGTTGGCCCCACTGGACGCCTTTGAGCAAGTACAAGTGCGCGGTAAAGGCATGATCCTAGGCTTGGATGTAGGCTCCGGAGAAAACGCCAAAGCCATAGTCAACAAATGTTTTGAACGCGGCCTGTTGATTGCCAGCTGTGGCACAGGCGGGCGCGTAGTGAAGCTAATTCCCCCATTGACCATCCCCGATAGCGACCTCAAAGAGGGATTGGATATTTTGGTAAAAACCGCCCAAGACGTTTTGGAGGCCGCGGCATGATACAGCGCGATGACATGACCTTCCCCTTTGATGAATACCAGCGTCGCATCAGCGAATTGCGCCAGCGCATCGCTGAACGCCACTTGGACGCAGTAGTGATCACCGACCCCGAAAACATCATGTATTTAACCGATTACCAAACCACCGGTTACAGCTTTTTTCAGGCCTTAGTTGTGCCCTTAGAAGACGAGCCCTTTATGATCACACGGGCTCTGGAAGAATCCAATATTCACGCCCGCACCTGGGTGGAACGCACGCGACCCTACCCGGATACTGGAGACGCCATTCAGATGTTGGTGGATGCCCTGCGCGAATTCGGTCTATCAAAAAAACGCATCGGCTATGAGCGCAACAGTTACTTTTTCCCCGCATACCAACAAGACACAATTCACACCACCTTGACCGAAGCCAAACTGCTGGACTGTTTTGGCATAGTGGAAGAGGGTCGCATCTGTAAGTCAAAAGTGGAAATTGACTTGATGCGCCGCGCGGCCGTCGCCACCGAAGCGGGTATGAGAGCGGGAATTGAAGCTTGCCAGGCTGGGGTTACGGAAAACGACATAGGTGCAGCCATCAGCGCGGCCATGTTCAAGGCCGGCGGCGAACCGCCCGCAGTGATGCCCTATGTCACTTCCGGTCCGCGCACCATGATAGGCCATGCCACCTGGGAGGGGCGAACTGTGCAACCCGGTGAACATATTTTTCTGGAAGTCGGTGGCTGCTTCCGCCGCTACCACACTGCCATGATGCGCACGGTGATTTTGGGTCAGCTCAGCGACTCAATGTACAAGGCCCAAGAGCGCATGAAACTGGCCCTGGACACCATGCACGACTACATCCAGCCTGGAATGACCGTTTCCGATGTGGACAATATGATTCGCAATATCATTTCGCAAAATGATATTGGCGCGCGCCTGGTCACCCGTTCCGGCTACTCCATTGGCATCGCCTTTCCGCCCAGTTGGGATGAGGGCTATATCGTCAGCCTGAAACAAGGCGATTCCACTGTGCTCCAAGAGGGCATGACCTTTCACATAATCCCCTGGATGTGGGGCGTCGATGGGGACAAGACGTGTGGTATTTCGGACACCATTGCCATTACCGCAGATGGTTGTGAATCCTTCTTTACTCTGGACCGAGATTTTGTGGTGAAACCAAGCGATAAAAAAATCGCAGTGCCCACCAATGCCGAGGGAAAAAAACCAGTCGAACCCATTGCGATCAATGACACATCCGCTAAATCAGGTAAAAAGAAATCGAAGAAAAATACGGAATCGTCACCCGTGTCCGCCGCCAAACACTAGTGATTGGTAACCCGATTCGCAAACTAAAGTAACCCGAGGTGTTTATGACCCTACAACTGGCCGCGATCAACCCCCTTAATGGCCAACCTATCAAAGATTACCCCGCGCTTGACGCAGACGGCATCAGCGCAGCGATCAATACCGCAGAAGTGGCGTTTCAAACTTGGAAAAATACGTCGTTTGCCGAACGCGCTGTGGTGTTAAAAAACCTTGCCAAAAGCTTGCGCGAACACAAACCACAACTGGCTGAGCTGATGGCCATGGAGATGGGTAAGCCCATTAAAGAAGGCGGGCCGGAAGTTGAAAAAGCCGCGGGCTGTTGTGAATTTTACGCTGAGCATGCCGAGGGCTACCTTGCGACTGAAACCCTGCCATCCGATGCCAGTAACAGTTTTGTGTGTTATCAGCCCCTGGGAACACTATTGGGCATCCTGCCCTGGAATGCGCCGGTTTGGCTAGCGTCGCGGTTTTTTGCCCCCGCCCTCATGGCGGGCAATACCTGTGTCTTAAAACACGATCCCAATGTGCCCGGAACGGCACAACTGATCGCCGATGTATTTGCTCATGCCGGTGTTCCCGATGGCATTTTTGTCAATATTCCAGTCACGACGAATATGGTGGAGTTGGCGATTAAACACCCGGCAATTCAAGCAGTTTCCTTTACCGGCTCAAGCAAAGCGGGTGGCATTGTTGCTGCGACTGCGGCACAAGAAATAAAACATGCGGTGTTGGAATTAGGTGGATCGGATCCCTTCATTGTCCTGCCCGATGCGGATTTAGACAAAGCCGCGGATGTGGCGACTTTGTCGCGCATCATCAATGCCGGCCAATCTTGCATTGCTGCAAAACGCGTTATTGTGGACGCCGCTATTTATGACGATTTTATCGCCAAACTTAAAATCCGCCTGGAAAAATTAACCCTTGGCGATCCTTTGCAAGCGACCACCGATATTGGACCAATAGCCCGTGCCGATTTGCGCCTGAATTTGCACAGGCAAGTCGAACAAACGATTGAGTCCGGTGCACATTGTTTGTTAGGTGGCACTCTTCCAGACGGTGATGGTTATTTTTATCCAGTGACCTTACTCACCAATGTCACCGAATCTATGTGCGCATTTCGCGAGGAAACCTTTGGCCCGGTTATGGTGGTCGTTAAAGCCACTGGAGTGGACCACGCTCTGACTCTGGCCAACAATACCGATTATGGTTTGGGCGCTGGAGTATGGACCAAAGATATCGAACTTGCCAAGTCCTTGGCGATGAAAATAAACGCCGGCCAAGTTGCGATCAATGGCATTGTTAAAACCGACCCAAGATTACCCAGTGGCGGCATTAAAAAATCCGGTTACGGTCGCGAATTGGGCCCACAGGGTATTAAAGAGTTCGTTAATGCCAAACAAATTTGGATTGCTTAGCGCCAGACCGCAACAATATTTTTGTATCAACGAACAAACAGTAGTGATTAGATGCTGTTTGTTCGCTTCTAAATTTCATTGTTTTGCGCCTGGGCGGTTTAAAAATTTAAATACATTTGTGTATCACGGTTAATTTGATGCATTTAAAAATTCTTGGCGCATCCGAGTCAAGCGCTATCGCCAATCATAGCGGATTCCTCATTCTGTCACGAAGACATTGGTCTTGTATCGACCGACTCAAATCAACGCCGTTAATTTGAGTCGGGACTCGTCTTTTCCCGATGACGAATAGCGCGTGGAAAAGACTGTCATCACAAATAGGTTTTACTTCGCTGAAAATCTCTCTTACAAGCTCTTCTATTAAACTTCAATTAATTATGACCATATTGTCATAGTTCCGTAACTCGTCGTTCATCACCGAGCAATAGGCTGAGTATTTTTCAATTGGAGAGCATGTGATGTTTGTAAAAATAGTCAAATTTATAGCGGCTTGCAGCACTATTGTTGCTGGCGGCGCCTCGGCAGATGTTTTTATCAGCGAATTTCACTATGACAATGTTGGCACAGATGACAGTGAAGCGATTGAAATCAGTGCACCGCCCAACACAGATCTGACCGGGTGGAGTCTAGTGCTTTACAATGGTAAGGGAGGAGTGGCTTACAATAAAATTACCTCGTTAGATAAACCAACTTTTGTAGAAACCTGCAACAGCGCATATACAGTCATTAATCTACCCACTAACGGCCTACAAAATGGCGCAGCTGATGGTATTGCATTAGTCGATAATTTCGGTACGGTAATCGAATTTATATCTTACGAAGGTGTGGTGGTAGCCACCAGCGGTCCCGCTGCAGATATGGCGTCCAACGACATAGGCGTAGCCGAAACCAGCTCAACGCCAATTGGCTTTTCGCTACAAAAAGTGGCTGGCAAGTGGTTGCCTCCGGCCGCCAATACTTTTGGCAGTTGCACCCAGACCATTGAAGAACCACCGGTGCAAGCGACATTAATATCGACCATCCAAGGAGCTGGTGACACAGTTACCACAACCAATCCAGTCATAGTAGAAGCCATAGTTACAGCCACCTATTTAGGCTCTACAAAATTAAACGGCTTTTATATTCAAGAAGAAGATGCCGACAGCGATAGCAATCCTTTAACCTCTGAAGGTATTTTTGTCTATTGTCCCAGTTGCAGCGATTTAAGCACAGGCGACAGAGTGACGGTAATCGGCACGCCCGGAGAATATTTTGGCTTGAGCCAAATCACAGCGCAGTCCGTTACCCTGGTCAGTCACGATAATCCACTGCCTAGCCTTAGCACCATTAGCTTGCCGATACCTTTTAGTACAACCGAGCCAAGTTCGGCGATGAGGGAAGTCAATGCCTTTTTCGAAGCGCGAGAAAGCATGAGAGTCGAGGTGTCCACGCCAATGGTGGTGACCGAAACCTATAATTTAGCACGCTATGGTGAACTGTTGCTGGCCGCCAACCAACGCTTCCGTCAATTTACCGACAGTCACTTACCTACAAGCGACGGTTTCGCATTACATCAAGTGCATCGCGCAGCCAATGTGCTCGTATTGGACGACGGCAGCAACGTTCAGAATCCGGAAATGATTCCCTACCCACAACCGGGCTTTGCTGCAGATAACATTTTAAGGGGCGGTGACACCCTGACATCGCTCGGCGGCATTTTAAGTTTTGGATTTTCCCAGTGGCGCGTGGAGCCGGAATTTGCGCAATTTAGCTATGAATTCCAACCGACCAATCCTCGCCACGAGCCGCCACTTCCAGCCGGAAGTGGCCCGATTATAGCCAGTTTTAATGTTTTAAATTACTTCACCACTTTGGATCAAGGCCAGGCAATTTGCGGCCCCAATAAGTCTTTGGATTGCCGAGGTGCCAACTCTGCTGACGAATTACAGCGGCAAACCGCGAAACTCAGTCAAGCTATCTGCGCCATGAATGCCGATATTATCGGTTTGATGGAATTGGAAAATTCACCCAACGATAAAATCAGCGCCCTGACCACCTTGGTTAACAGCGTCAATCAATTATGCGGCGGCTACAGTGCGATTGAAACGGGTCCGGTGGGATCGGATGCCATTACCGTTGGCATTATGTATCGCGCCGGCAAAGTTACGGCTGTAGGCGACACCGCAATTTTAGACGAGCCGTCATTCGTCAATCCCAACCAGTCCAGTATTGATAAAAATCGGCCAGCTATAGCGCAGTCATTTGCAGATACGAGCAGCGGGGAAAACTTTACCCTAGTGGTCAATCACCTTAAATCCAAAGGCTCCGACTGCAACGACAGCGTAGACCCAAGCGACGATGACCTCACCCGTGGTCAGGGCAACTGCAACGGCACCCGCACGCAAGCCGCACTCGCTGAAATGAATTGGCTAGGGGGCTACCCTACCGGAATCATTACGGATAAGGTGTTAGTGATTGGGGATCTCAACGCTTACCGCAATGAAGATCCGATTACGGCTTTCAAAACCGCAGGCTTTACGGATTTGGTGGATTTTTTTGGCGGCGAACAGAGCTACAGTTATGTATATGATGGGGAGTGGGGTTATTTGGATCACGCCTTAGCAAGCATCGACTTGGTGCCACATGTTGTCGCCGTAAAAGAATGGCATATCAATTCTGATGAAGTCCGCGCCCAAGACTATAACGATGAATTCAAACCCAACAATTACCTGAATGAAATCTACACCGAATCGCCTTATCGAACGTCGGATCACGATCCTATTTTGATCCAACTGGAGTTTGAGCCTGCGCCTCCGAGCAGAAATTTGGCCGATATCCTCGCGGCATATAATGTGCGCATCAGCAATAATTCTATAACCGGGGCAGGACGTTTTTGGCTGTTGCAAACATTAAACGAATTGCTGTTCAAAGCTCTTTTACAACAAGCTCAAAAGTTAGAGAAACAGGGCGCAACGGGCGCTTTGTGCAGCGTGTTACACATCACCCAAAGGCGCTCTGATGGACTCAAATCTCCGATTGATTTGATACAAGGCGCTGGTGTTGCGGATATCAACCTACAACTCAGTCGCTACGAACAAAACCAGTGTCAGTAAGCAAGTCAAAACTCACAGCGAGCAGTCCTCACGGGCTGCTTTTCCCGCCAAATTGGCCTTACCAAACCCATCACCAAAATCAGCGCAAGGCCAGTTTGACGCAATAAACCACACAACATGCGCCGGGTGAAAATTGCTCTTATCAACATCAATCGTGTTTTCGGCGCGTCAATGAGTCGCTCAATATACCCTCAACGGCAAACGTCCCTGCCAGCAGGGTCTCGAGTAAATATCCATCCTAATGCGCCCAAAATCTGCTCGAAACCTAGTATTAACAGCCATTAAAGCGTGACATAACCCACAAAACAGGGAATTGGCGGGGGTCACCTTTGTTACAAAAACAACTAAAAATTCAGTTTTTATATAACCAAAATCAACCTGATTTTCATGTTTAACCTGAGCGGTCGAAGAAATTGCAATACAGCTTGAGAGCTAATTGTGTGACCAATCGCGCAACTATTATTGGTAAGTCCAATTTAAATTCCAGTTAGCAGCCGAACTCCAACGAGCCAACACAAAAACGAAAAGCCTGCGTGTCATTGAGGGCAATTTTTGACCGGTTTGAATCAACACCTAACTGTGCATAATAGGAGTCCGTGCTATGCCCCCAAAAAAGTAAGATAACGACGGAGTTTGAAATGAGACAAGATCGAATGATACTAGCAATCCTGGTTGCCTTAACCAGTGGCTGCGTAGGAGATGGCACTTCAAGCTCCTCAATGAGTAACAGTTCCTCCGTCGTTTCCTCAAGCAACAGTTCGTCTAGCCAAGCATCGGGATCTCTTTCCAACGCGGAATGGGATAGCGCATGTAACGATCTGTTAACAAACTCCGCAACCAATTGGCGTGACAGTGCATTGCCCTCGGATCAGGATATCGTGAAATGCCTTGCCGAGAGTTTGGGTAAACCCATCGGCTATGGCGAAAACACCACGGGCGGTTTTGATCCAGCAGGCTCAAGCAACTTGGTGGTCATCACCAACAAAAGTTCTGTTCTACCCGAGCAGCAGCTTCTTGATGCCATCAGTTCGCCAGATTATAACTGGATCGTTTTTGATAAAAACGACTTTGCCAGCGAGAATGTGGATATCGCCATGTATCGCTTGGAATGCGATGAATCTTCGGTTTTGGCGGCTTTGGACAATGCCACCACCAATGAGTGCCTCAACCACAAAATGTGGTGCGCAAATCATGGTGGTTTGAGTGGCACCGCCTGCTTGGAAACTTTTTTTAACGACAAGCTGAACGATTCCAGCTTACCCATCCGCAATGTCATGATCGATTCCAACACCACGATCGACGGGCGCGGCAGCAAGTCCGGTATTTTATTTAACGGCTTTAAAATTGGTGCTGACAGCAGCGGAGCATCCACGCATATATCCAACAACGTCATATTGACCAATCTCTATTTTCACGGCGCCGGACATGCGGAAGACCACCAGTTGGACCCCGATATGATTCGCTCCACCGGTGAGTCACACGATATTTGGATTCATCACAATACCTTTTCCAATACCGGTGATTCCGCTTTCGATGTCAAAGTCGGCGCTTACGACATCACCGTATCCTTCAATCGCTTACAAGATGTGTTGCGTTCCAGTTTGCATGGTTCCAGTGACAGCAGAACCATCAACGAGCAAATTCGCACCACTATTCACAACAACCTATTTTTGACCAGCGATTCGTTTTACGACGGCCCCCACGCCGCCAATAACACCGCACGCCGAGTTCCTTTAATTCGTCGCGGCACGGCACATTTGTTTAATAACGTCTTTATGAACTACCGCAAAAACTTTGCCTCAGTGCGTGTGGGAGCCACGCTGCGCTTAGATCACAATATGTTTTTAGGTGGCCAAAGCATTAAAAATGAAAAATCCGGGCAAGCGGGATTTGACGAGTGGATTACCAATTTAACCAAAAACGGATTGGACGGCGGCAACTTCACCAGTAACGATACTATGGTGCGTTATGCCAGCGAATCCTGTGTTATTGAGAGCACCTACAGTGGCACCAGCATTCCCAACACGATCGGCGGAGCCGCTCCTGATCAGGTGCAAAATTATTCTAGCCGTTCGAAAAATACGTTAAACCGCGAGATGATGAATACCGGGCAAGACTTGGTGGATTATGCGTTGGCGACAGCCGGCAAAGGTGGTGCTATACCTTATAGCTCACCTAAAACACCAGGACGCTCGTCTATTTTGAATATGCCTAGGGGTAAATGTTTGTAGTTTCAGGTTAAATAAAAAGCCGCTGTAAGCGGCTTTTTTAATGTTCCTTTTTCTTGAAGTTTACGACGTTGTTCAATTGCGGGGGGCGCTTACTGAAGAGCCACTTTTTGCTTGCTCCAGAAAATGTATTCTCCATTCTGCAATTTGTTTTCAGTCCTCGGAAATAGCAACTGCAGGGGTAAAATCCACCGTCCGAAAATAGTCGGTCAAGTGTTGAATAACCAAACGCACCCGCTCAGTATGGCGTAAATCAGGGTGAGTCAGTAACCAAAGATCGCTGGCCGGCACCATAGGGAAGTCCATAACCCAGCGAATACCAGCGTGCAATTGGTCTAGGGGTAAAATTGCCACGCCGTGATCTGCAGCCGCAAAATGTGCCATTGCGGTCAACTCATCACAACGAGTATGGATCTGCTGAGGGAAATGTTTTTCAATCCAACTGAATGCGGGTAAACCACGCATATGGCCACTACCACTGATCAGGCGCTGATTGGCCAAATCCTCCAGTCTTTTCAAAGGAGCCGATGCAGCCATATAGGCCACGCTCGCACACACCCCCCAGGGCAAGCTGGCCACCTTTTTGCCAATCAAATACTCAGGCGGAGATTGGGTAGCGCGCAGCGCAATGTCCGCCATTCGACTATTCAAATTGAATTCAATATTACTGGAAAAAGTTTCTACAAGAATCTCAGGATAGAGTTGGCGAAAGGGTGCCAGGGCTTTAGGAATGACCCTGTTCGCCAAATTATATGGAGCGGTGATACGCACTACACCTTTGGGTTGAACTTCCTTGCCAATCAGGAGACGTTCAATATCATGAAAGCGAGTTTCAATTTCCCCAGCGTGATTTGCCAACTCTTCACCGAGGGGCGTCAGCACATGGCGATTGCCCTGCACTTCGAGCAATCTCGCCTGAAGTTCGTCCTCCAAAGCCTGTATTCGCCGGTAAACCGTTGAATGGTTTACCCCGAGAGTCTTGGCAGCGCCTGAAAGAGAGCCCGCGGCGACAACAGCCGAAAATGTTTTTAGTCCGTTCCAGTCCATCAAGATATTGCATTTTTGCAAAATTGGATTGCGCATTTTGACAATTACTTAACAAATAAGCAATCGATAGAATGGTGAAAAATCAATGAGGAGGTTTCACCATGAACAATCAAGTTAATACCGATATTTCTGCCGTCTTACTGCGCAGCACCTTGGGCGCTGTCATGATTGCCCACAGCCTCTATTTAAAGCTGGTGGTATTTACCTTACCTGGCACAGCGCAATTCTTTCAATCTTTGGGTTTACCTTATTGGTTTGCTTTTGTCGTGTTTGCTGCCGAAGCTTTGGGTGGTTTTGCATTGATACTGGGGGTCAAAACCCGACTGGTCGCCTTGGGGCTCATTCCTATTCTCTTGGGGGCAACTTGGGTACATTGGGGCAATGGCTGGCTGTTTACCAACAGCGGCGGCGGCTGGGAATACCCCCTGGTCCTGGCACTGATGGCTGGAGTCCTGGCTTTTCATGGCGGCGGGCGTTACGCAATCGTTCGAGACGCCTAACACACGGAGCATCAAAAACAACATTGAATTGGCCGAAAACTGTTTCAGCCAATTCAATGTATTTTTGCCCGCCAAATAGCGGCCACAGGTTCGAATTAGATCATCCCAATCGCACCAATCACAAATGGTTTAACCTATACGTCCGCGGGGCAAAGCGAATGGATTTGGCATAAGTGGATTTCACCACGCTTGCAGGAATACCCGCAGTTTCTTTTATGGTATGACGCTATCGCTATTTTATTTCGACCCCATAAACCGTCGCTGAAGAACCAGCATACCACTCATGATCAAAATAAATACCGTGCCCATACTGCCGCCACTTGTATTTGAATTGACCTCAGAACTATTGCTTGATGAAGTGGCACTGGCATTGCTCGAAGTACTGCTGTAAAAGCTTGACTGATGGCTTGAGGCGCTATTATCTGAACTTGAACGACTGGCCTGTGGCGGATTCCAGCCCTCGGTGTTTTCAGCTACGGCACACACTTGGCCATTGTTCTGCACACCCATGCCATCACCATCTGGGTCTGCTTTGATATTACAGCACACGGGTACGCCACCCACTTCGCCGCAGTTACGCGGCGGTGCTGCATCCATAATAGTAATATCGGAGCTACCCGTACTTTGGTACGCTTCCGTTACAAACACCATAAGCTGATGCTTACCGAGAGCCATGCCATGGGATTCCCAAGCGTCAAAGTGATTCGCTACAGTGATGGTACCATTGATCTCACCAAAACCTTTTTTAGGAATGCGCACACTGAAATACCGATAAAAAAACGGGTCGCCTATTGTGAGCATATTCCAAATCTTACAACTTACCAGTTCGTAAGTTGCACCATCCGACTCAAAACGACCGTAAGACTGGCGATTATTGCTGTTACAGTTCGTGGGGTTGTAAAAACCGTAGCTTTCGATGACGTAATATTCCGCCTCGGGCTCAAGAGTCCAACCATATAAAGCGAGATACGCATTTTGCGAATTGGAAATATTAAAATCGCCAGAATATTTCACAATTCTGTCGCGAAGATCGTAATTCCAACCTTTACCGCCTAACCAATTTTTAACGTTTCGCCACTCAGAAACATAACGGCCACCATCTCGAAGTCCGAATGTGGCTTCTCCAGAATCTTTCCAGAAGGAATAATAAAAACCATTGTGCATACCGTCTTCACTGTTGTACAGATCGCGAATGGTATCTTGAGCAATCCCATTAGATGAAGACAATAGGGATAGGATTACAGCTAAAACAGAGACAAACTTTTTTCCTGAAAAAACAACCTTTTTATTATTTGGATTCATATAGACTTCTCCCTCTCCAGAATGAGTGTCTTAAGGACATTTTCTATGGCAGTAAGACGATCTGAACGGTTGAATGTCAAAATCGTGGTTTTATCATCGCTCCATCGCCCTGAACCGCATGTTACATCATTCTAGAAGCGATTATTATATTATCCTGGCACGTGATGACGGTTATCAACTTCAGCTCCGTATTTCTACTTTACTGCAGATGAAAAAGAATATTTAGGGAGAACAATTCTCCCGTTAAAATGACTTAAAAATAGGATGCACACAATAAATAATTATATTTAACACGCCATCATTCATCCAATGATATAACCTTAAGATTTCCAATGTTGATTCAAAAAGAATTGCACAAAGATTCGTATGAGTTAAAGAAGGCCGATGACTATAACTAAAAATATTTCGCCTGAGCACCTAGCGGCAATCCTGTGGCATCGACCTAAATAGGCTTATCAATTTAGCAGCGGTTATTTATTCTCAGCTCGTCCGATAAATTTACGCTCCTCAACATTCACCCTTATACGATCTCCGGTTGCGATGTATTCTGGAACTTGCACTATGACACCCGTGTTGGTTTTCGCTGGCTTGGTTCGAGAAGTCGCCGACGCACCCTTAATGGAGGGGTCGGTTTCAATTACATCCAATTCAACGCTAGTGGGTAACTCCAATGCAACTGGCATATCATTGACCACGATCACTTGAACCCCTTGGGTTTGCTCACTGATGAATTGAGCCTCATAGGAAATGGCATCTTTATTCAAGTTGTAAGGAGTGTAGTCCTCCTGATCCATAAACACGTAGTCGTCACCATCCACATAGGAGAACATTGCGGGTCTACGCACCAGGTCTGCCAAGTTCAACATTTCAGAATCTTTGAAAGTCTCGTCCAACTTAGCACCAGTTACAACGTCGTACATACGCATGCGATACAAACTTCCTCCAGCACGACCCTGCGGTACCGATCGCTCAATATCGCGAATCACATAGGTCTTGCCATCGAATTCAATAGCGGTGTTTTTTTTAATCTCACTGGCCTTAGGCATGGGTAAATCCTGATTGAAAAAGTGTGAAAACGGGGCATGTGGAACATTGCCCCAAAAAGGCGGCGCCATTTTACTCCACCTGATGCCTAAAGAAAGTAGAGCACATTAAAAAAAGCTGACGGGGTTCAAATATGACATGGCAGTGAACACTGCCACAGCCCTGATTCACGCCTTTGCAAGCTTGTACTATCAACACAAGTAAACGGGGACATTCTGCAAAACATAAAACGTCAGCTAGGGTGCACCAAAAACTGGGGACAACAGATTGATTGGTGACAAAGCACCTCATCAAAGCGCAACGCTCCCGGAGCCACTATTTGAAATAGATGCCTACCCCAAACGAAGCGCTGAGTTTCTCTTCGCCATCAAATTTCCCGTAAACAGGGCCAACGTTAATTTGAAGCTCCTTTGAATCGGATAATTTCAAACAATGCACATAATTTGCCATCAAAACATTCAGTTCTCCCACTAATGGCAAGCTCGTGTGAGAATAGCCCAAGCCAATTAACGACTGTGAATTTAGCTCATATTCATAGCCAAATCCTGCTGTCAATGCGCCTATAGACACGTAAGGTCTGTGGCGGCCATCCTTAAATACTATTTGCCCTCCAATGACGGAATGCCTTAGCCCTATACCAAGGCTATAATCCATTTTCATGGATAGCGATGGTTTGCAGAATGACATGACCAGTATCATTACGAATATCTTCATACCTGCTTTCACCAATGAATACTCCCACAAAGTAACGCCGGCATTTGCCGAAACGACAGATTAAATAGTTACCAAATGTGCTATTACTTGAATATTCCCATATTCATATTGACGTTGATGAAGCCCAATTTCGTCGATTCAAAGCGCTCATATAACTCCGAGAACATAGCATCGCGCTTTGGGAACAAGCTCTCCGCAGAACAATTTCAAAGCCGAAAAACTAAAACCAACCATTATTTTTGAGAACCATTTTCTTGTAGTAATCCAAATTGGCCCTTAATGCAAATATTGCCGATATCCCATATCCGAGAGATTTGGCAAACTTGCCATAACCAATATACTCAAGCCCCAATCCCAATAATATGGCTATTAAAAAAAGCATTAAAAATAACGCCAAACCCTTTTTCCACATACCCTTAGCCACGTAGTAAAACGGACCAAATAAAAAAGCAAGAATATTAAAACTCATTGCCTTACGTCTTTGCTCTTTCGGTAGAGTCTTAAAGTTTGGTAGCTTAGGTCCACCGGCCAGCTTTATAGCTCGAAAGCGCTCTTTCCATTTATCCGATACAGTAAGATTATCGATTTCCATATCTGGCTCGATATCATTTACTTTGTCGACGACAGAATGTGGTGGCGTATAAGGATTTAATTCGTTCATTCAATTTCCTTGGTTAACATCCGACTCGACACGTCCCGAATCGGAAATTTTTTGTATTTTTTAAAGTGGGCACAACGAAACCCGCGAAAACAGCCCGCAGGTTCTGTTCTTTACGAGGAGCCGTTTTTCCCATATTAGCTCACTTGAATTAAAGAGAAGCTCGCCGTCAGCACCTGACATAAAAATGGTGGAAAGGGGTTCATCGAGAGAGATTTGGGCTTCGCGGAGCTGTATCATACCAACCCTCTATCCTTCAGGCTTTAACAGCTCAAATAAAACTAAAACGTTTTTAGTCCGTCGTCAAATAATTGGACGTCCCGTAATTCTTTATGAAGAATACCAGGGACGCCAATGGCTAACGGCATCTGCGTCAGATACGTTTTAACCTCCGACGCACAGTGAAGACACCAAGCAAAACCAACAGGAGGCCTTCACCAAAACTTAGCGCGCCTGCGGTGGTACCAGAGCTGGAGGACGCGGACGAGCTCGAAGATGAACTGGATGTACTGCTCGACGAACTGGATGTACTGCTCGAAGAACTGCTGGTGCCGCCCGGCCCGTAACTGACAAATGTGGAGATGGCGCGGGCTTCCATACGTGCTTGGGCAGTGCCGCCGGTGAGGGGTACTAGCCCCTCTTCAAATACATTTTTCTGAGCTGTAGTGGTGTAGTGGGTGTAGCCATTGACGTTGGCGCTATTAACGCTGATGTTCAGGTTTCGCGCGGTATCGGTATTGTTGACGACTACCACGACGATCGAGTCGCCTTTTTGATAAGCAGTGGTGTAGAGGCCATTGCCGTTTGCGCCAATTCGTTGGTAGCCCGGACGAACGAACTTGGAATATTGAGAGAAAACGTAACCGCGCTTGCTGACTTTGCTGTCTTCGGTGATCAGACCGTAGGAACGACGGATGTACCACCAGACATAGGCATTGAAGTTTGCGCTCATTACCAAATGCACTTCGTTGCCGACTTCGAGTGCGTCCGGCCATTGGTTGCCCGAACGGTCGCTGGTCGTGAAGTGCTCCGTCATCCAGAGTTCTTTGCCTTTTTGCGCCGCGAGCGGATATGGCGAGAGCCCACCACCGTAGATATGGCCCCCAACTATATCGAGATGCTGGGCGGCGGAGCTGTTTAAGATCGGATTCATCAGCGCAGTGCGCATCTGAAACGACTCCGGAGCAATCACTTTCAGGTCGCCGAAGCGGCTACCCTGCTGATTCAGGAAGTTGATAATCTGCTGCGCGTTCCAATCCATGGATTCGTAATCTACCTGTATGTCCGGCTCGTTTTGAACCGAGATCGCATAGAGCGGAGCACCGCGATCCTCAAGGTATTGGGCAAAGCTCAACAGGTGGTCGGCGTAAGCACCGTACTGATCTGTGCGCAGAGTACCACCAATCAGACTGTTGTTCGTTTTCATATACGCAGGCGCCGACCAGGGGGTTGCGAATACCTTTGCACCGTGGGCGATAGCAATGCTGGGCGTGCGCACTTCGCGCGCGAATTGCGCAGAGTTGTACGGGACTCGAATGCGCAGAATACTCAAGCCCAACTGACCGTCGTCATTGCCAAACGCGGTTTCCGCCTGGGCCTCGGTCAGGTCCTCAATTTTCCATTTTTCCCCCGGTTCGGTGATGTTCATACCACCGAAGCCGGACACCGTCTGATATTTGGTGTTCACGTCGATTTGGATGTTTTCGCCGTATGCAGGCAGACAGGCAACCGACAGCAACGCTAACGGCAGTAGTTTCAGGGATTGCAGAATTCCATGTGAAGCGCATTGGAAAAAGGATGGCGCTGATTTATGCATGCTCATGAGGGTTACCAATATTATATTGTTATCGAAAGCACTAAGACAGACTAAAGCAATTATCTTACATATAAGCAGGAGCCAAAAGCCGAGGCATGTATCACCTTTTTTATATTTTGTCACCGAAAAGAGAAGAAGTTGAAAAGCCGGAGTATCCCGTGAAACAATAGCTCTGGTTTTCTGGTGATTTTCTTTATGGACTTAAAATGTTTCTGATTCGGAGTAGACCGGATTAAGGAGGCGAAACTGTGTGTCCGGGATGACTTAATCAACCTTTTGTTCATGCAGATAGCTTAAATTGTCTTCACTACAATAGCCCGTATCCGCAGAGATAACACAACCTTGCTCAAATACGCTTCCCTCGAAATAATTCAAGACATTTTCAATCTTCGGTTTTAGAGTAGCGTGTACTTGTCCGACACCAAACGCTTTGGCTGGACGATAATCTGGCGCTTCTCATCCGCTGCCGTCACGCAAATCATCCCATGGATTGTGTCATTAGATGCCGTCGTTTAGCAGGATCCATATGGATGATATTGCTTTGAACCTCCTTCCTGCTGCAAGAATGCTCTATAGCCTTTTGTTCTTTTCGAGGAAACGGTCAATTTTGTCAGCGTTCTTTAGCAAGGTTTTAGCGGTCTGTGAAGATGGTATCCCAACAAGGCTAAAGGGCTGATTGCCGGTGATGATTAAGATACCAACTTTCGTAGCGATGGGAATGAACTCAAATAACACATTCGTTTCTGCGCTTGATGGACTCATAGGCGCCCGGATCTAAAGGTAAATATTTAGACCTTCTCCGAACTGAATGATTTTTTCTTTGATGAATATTGTCGAGAATATTACAGCCTCAATCTTTCGCCTCGCCACTAAACCAATATTGGCCTCCATATCAGCCAACTGGGTTTAAAAAGGAAAACCTTAACTCAACTCCAAAGTTTGACGTTCAGGCGACATAGCTTTATTGGACTGTGCAAATTGAATGGGGTCCATTAACACTTTCTGGTGATCTGAAAAATTTAAAGCACAACGTTTAATAAACTGCTCTACATAACGAATTGAATAAGGATTGTTTTTATTATCGACCGTCTTCAGCAGTAACGAATCAGGAAACATTCCCATACCGGCAAAAATGCAATACCAAGAGGATACCGGATAATAACGCTCAATTTTTTGACGTTGCAGCTCTTGCTCCAAATTTCCACCGCCATTCCAACAGCGGTAAATTGCAGAGAGTGATTCGCTTACACCACCCTTGTTCTCTCTATTATCGCGCCAATACGGAGTATCATATCGAGAATTGGTTTGATAGTGGGTGAAAATGTAATCTTTGGTTCGGTCAAATTGCTCGTTGATCAGCGCATTAAACGTTTCCGCGTGCTGCTCGGTAAAATTACCCTGCCCATAAAAATGAGCAAACAGTGAAGCAGTTTGCTGAATCAATAGGAGTGCGGTTGCCTCCAAAGGCTCGATAAAACCCTGGGAGAGACCAACCGCGAGTACATTTTTATGCCAGCTTTTACTGACCCTACCTACCTTCATACGCAAATGACGTGCTTCCACATCACTTTCCAGCAAGTTCAAACTTCGGCGCAATTCAAATTCTGCTTCATCCGCGCTACAATATTCGGAACTATAGACATAGCCATTGCCAAACCGTGTGCGCAAGGGAATTTTCCATACCCAACCAAAACGCATTGCGGTCGATACCGTTTGAGAAGGAATATTCTGACCTAAGGTACTCGGCATAGCCACAGCGGCATCATTAAACAGATCACTTTTATAGCTTTGGAACGGTGTTTTTAAGGTTTTTTGAGAAAGTACACTCGCAAAACCACTGCAATCAACAAAAATATCACCTTTGTATTTTTTGCCTTTGGCGTCCAGCAAATAGTCGACATCTCCACCATCCTTTTGCGCCACTTTTTTAATTGTACCAAAATGGTGACGAACGCCACGAGCCAAGGCAATATTCTTTAGAAATTTCCCCAATAAATCTGCGTCAAAATGGTAACCATA
The DNA here is from genome assembly GCA_050289365.1 of Cellvibrionaceae bacterium. Classification (GTDB taxonomy): domain Bacteria; phylum Pseudomonadota; class Gammaproteobacteria; order Pseudomonadales; family Cellvibrionaceae; genus JBNKFP01. Next base: position 19,530 of record JBNKFP010000023.1, read on the forward strand.
ATTAATTTCAAATGGAAAATTATAACCTGCTATGGGCGCGAAATTCGCCTGAGCTAATTTCGCAGATAAGAAAAATCGATCGGGACGGAACTCAACATTTTTTCCACTGAGTCGGGCCTGAACATTACGAACAAATGAACCTAGGGTTTGGCTGTCAATTTGCGACGAAAAGGGATGGAAATAGGATTCACAACCGGGTTTGGTTGACCAACCATCGAAACGAATACCGCATTTATAGGTAGCATTGCATTTAGGCATCCATTCGGATTCCGCGATACCCAACTTATCAAAAAACACTTTTAACGCAGGCGTTGAGCCCTCTCCTACACCAACCGTCTTGATCTCACTTGATTCAACTACCGTAATTTTAAAGTGCAAGTGCTTAAAGGCGTAAGACAAAATATTAGCCGTCATCCAACCTGATGTACCGCCGCCAACTATGACTATGTGTTTTTGTTTCATTAGGTTCCAACCAGTTACGGTATTGGACTTTTAAGAATCTCAGGGATGAGGTTTAGGGTTGGCTCTGCGACTTATTTTCGTTTTTTGCAGAACATCCACAAGCAAACGAGTCTAAGGTTAGCAATCGATTATCACAAGACAGATTAGTTCAATATTGGGAAATCCGTCATAAAAGAATGGCGGTTATAGAGATAAAGTCCTTTTATTAATATTTAATTCACTATGCAATTGCATTTTATTATCTTAAATTCAAATAAGCGCACTGGTATTATCGTAATATCATTTAAATTTTTTCACCCAAATAGGTATTTCTAACAAGCCAGACCAATATCGTATTTATTGGAGTGCTAGCCCCTGATTATTTTCAATACTGTCTTCTTCAATAAACCGTTAGACATTTTAAATGCTAATTAAAATAGTATCACGCTATTCCTGGAAATTGATATTGTTACTCCTTTTAACTAAAACATGACTTACCCACAAAATACAGTAAAAAAGGAACAAGCATTACCAAATTAACCCAATGAAACTCTATAGTATTCCGCTTTCGTTATTTTATTATTTTGGCTACAGAATCAAAGAGTCCAAACTCAATACTCCAGCGCTGTTCTTGGTAGATTCGCACACGGCTCACACAAATAGAGAAATGAACATATGACTGCTCCAATCGAAACTCACCTTAATATTGA